>DFBP01000226.1:17735-18128 GCA_002366685.1 Rhodobacterales bacterium UBA3077
GCGAACAAGCAGGTGCATACCTAACCGACCTACAAGTCTCGCATTCAATATTGAGGCTGACCCAATTGCCAGCGCCATAATGGCGAAATATAATGGAAACAGGTCACCTACTTCAAAAATGTCTGAGAAAATCTGCTCGGCAGAGCTAAGATAAACGACAAACGCCGCAAAATTGAAACCTGCAACAATGGTAAAGACCATGGTTTGCCGCGTTGTCACTACGGCTTTCACGCTTTGCTGCAAGTCGCGCCACGAAAAGCGGTTTCGGTTTTTGGCGTCTTGGGTTTCTGATTGTCCATATGCCATCCATAAGAAGGCCACCAATGCAAACAGAATAAATGCCACAAAAATGGACCGCCAACCCCACTGCAACATAATCATCTGGCCCATAAA
>DFBP01000226.1:18172-18453 GCA_002366685.1 Rhodobacterales bacterium UBA3077
CCTTTGTAGAGATCGCGCACCATAGCCATACTGCCGGTACGTGGCCCGGCAGCGCCGAGCCCCTGCAAAAACCTACCGGCCAGCATCACTTCAAAGCTCTGTGCTGCCAGAGAAATAACGCTCCCGATCGTAAATATCGCCAAGCCAAACAGGATGGCCGGTTTTCGACCTCGGTAATCAGATAGCGGACCAAAGAAAAGTTGGCCCAGACCAGTTCCCAACATGAAGATCGAAACAATTAGCTGGACCCGGTTCGCTTCCAAGAGCCCGAGAGATTCGCC
>DFBP01000154.1:0-1858 GCA_002366685.1 Rhodobacterales bacterium UBA3077
GGAGCTATCCTGACGTTGCTTTATCATTTTGGCGAGGATACCTATAATATCCGCATCGCTAACCCCATCTGAATTATCAGCCGAGCGCGCAGCAATATCACGATCCTTGATCGCAGCATTAATCAACCGCAGAGTCGAGAGACGCTTCGCCTCTTTTTCCTTCATGGCTTCTTTTTGAGCTTCCATCAGACGCTTGCGGATCATTTGTTTTCTTCCCAAATCACTCTGGCTCACCAGCAGAACGCCCCTTATATCGGCAAAATCGAAATTCCACAATATCCCAGCTAAACAGGAATTCTCTGAGCCTGTATCCCTTGACCTTAAGCAATGCCCCGCATAATTTGCGCAAAATCCCAAACACAGGATTCCTCATGACCAGTTCATCACCTACCGAGCAGGCGCAAGCGCTTGCGCCTGCCGTCAACACAAAGCCAACAGCCTGTATCGCCATGGCTGACGGCACGATCATGTATGGGATTGGGTTCGGGGCTGAAGGCACCGCCGTTGCCGAGCTTTGCTTCAATACAGCCATGACCGGCTATCAGGAGATAATGACCGACCCGTCCTACGCCGGACAGGTCATCACTTTTACCTTCCCGCATATCGGCAATACGGGTGTAACCCCGGAAGACCATGAAACAGCTTCGCCCGTTGCGGCAGGCATGGTTGTGAAGTGGAACCCGACGGCACCTTCCAACTGGCGTGCAACTGATGATTTGAAGCGGTGGATGGAAGCCAATAACCGGATCGGTATTGGCGGTATTGATACCCGCCGCTTAACCCGTTTTATACGCCAGCACGGTGCTCCGCATATTGCGATACAATACGCAGAAGACGGACAGTTTGACATTGACAATCTCTTGGCAAAAGCGCGCGGTTTCAATGGCATAGAAGGAATGGACCTCGCAAAAGAGGTTACCTGTGAAGCTCCCTATAGCTGGAATGAAAAACGCTGGGTATGGGGTGAGGGGTTCCCAAAAGTTACGGAAAAGGGTCATAAAGTCATAGCAATTGACTATGGCGCCAAACGCAATATTCTGCGGTGCCTTGCGAGTGCTGGCTGTGATGTCACTGTGCTTCCTGCCTCGGCAACCGCCGAAGAAATCCTTGCGTATGAACCGGCGGGGCTGTTCCTTTCAAACGGCCCTGGCGATCCCGAGGCAACGGGCGAATATGCGGTTCCGATGATCCGTGAAATACTTGAAAAATCCGACATACCTGTTTTTGGAATATGTTTGGGCCACCAAATGCTCGCGCTGGCCCTTGGCGGCCAAACCTTGAAAATGAACCACGGTCACCATGGCGCCAACCACCCGGTAAAAGATGTTTCGACCGGCAAGGTCGAAATTACGTCGATGAACCACGGTTTTGCAGTTGATTCGCAAACGCTTCCCAAAGGCGTGGTCGAAACCCATATTAGCCTCTTTGATGGCTCAAATTGCGGAATAGCCATGGAGAATCGCCCGGTTTTCTCGGTCCAGCATCACCCCGAGGCCAGCCCCGGGCCGCAGGATAGCTATTACCTGTTTGAACGGTTTGTAAGCCATATGGACCACACTGCCTAAAACATTAGCTAATTTTTAATCTTTCTGAATCAAGCTACCGGCTAGACATTAACTGGTAGCCGCATGAACCATTCCCGGAATTCCCCATTTGAGAGTTCGTCACCAAGGCTGGGCGAAATCCTTGTAGATGCTGGTGCTTTGCATAAGCGCGATCTGGATCAGGCGCTGGATCTGCAATCCAGCCGGGACGCACGACTGGGCGATATTCTAATTGCGCACCGGTTTTCATCTCCCTCAGCTGTTGCAGATGCCTTAGAAGCCCAAATACGCCATGAACAGCTGGATATTTCAAT
>DFBP01000154.1:2018-2423 GCA_002366685.1 Rhodobacterales bacterium UBA3077
CTTCTGGCGCATCGCGCAGCGACCCGCTGCCCCGACCAATTTAGCTGTCGGCGGCTAAATTTAGTACCGCAGAGAGCCTTATCGGGCATTCTGATTGGTGTAGCGCTCGGCCTGGCGGGGGCCAATCTCGATATTAGTTTCCTGGTGTTGTTTATCTGGGCACTGATCAGCAATTTTGCCACAACAGCTTTGCGGTTTATGGCATTGTTTTCGTTCTTTTTTCGTAGAAATAAGCCGTCAATAACCAACTCGGTCAGCCGGATTTCAGATCATCGAAAGCGCCCGAAAGTAAGTATACTCATTCCCTTGTTTAAGGAAGAAAAGATTATTCCGGACCTTCTGATCGCATTGAACAAACTTTTGTATCCAAAGGAGTTGCTAGACGTTAAAATCCTGCTCGAAGCC
>DFBP01000154.1:2442-4067 GCA_002366685.1 Rhodobacterales bacterium UBA3077
CCAGCCGATACGCTCCAAACAAAACCACGGGCCATGAACTATTCGTTGCCTTTTTGTGCGGGGAGTATCGTCGGGATTTATGATGCTGAAGACCGCCCGGACCCTGACCAGATCAATAAAGTGGTGGAGCACTTGTTGGCAGCCCCGCCAAAAGTCGCAGCCGTGCAAGCGAATCTGGATTTTTATGATACCGAAGCCAACTGGTTATCACGTTGTTTTACGATTGAATACGCCGCATGGTTTAGGGTGATCATGCGCGGCATGCAAAAGCTTGGGCTGCCGCTACCTTTGGGTGGTACTTCAGTTTTTATGAGGCGCAATGTCCTTGAAGAAATTGGCGGGTGGGATGCGCATAACGTGACCGAAGATGCCGACCTCGGCATGCGCCTCGCACGGTTCGGTTACAAGTGTGAAATGGTTGATTCCACCACGTGGGAGGAGGCCAACAAAGTTCCGGTTGGCTGGGTCAAACAGCGCTCTCGCTGGATAAAGGGTTTCATTATAACCTGGATAAGCCAAATGAGGGGGCCGGTTACGCTCGGAAAAGATTTGGGGCTGGCCGGTTTTATCGGCTTGCAGATCGTGCTCTTTGGCACGGCGACCGCCTTTCTGCTGGCACCGGTTTTCTGGTTTATGTGGCTGGGGATATTTGGCGTCGAGTGGAGCTTTTTTGCCCTGATGCCGGCGTGGTTCTGGAATATGGCTTTCATCGGTTTGCTGGTCGGAGAGATCATTATGATATCGATTTCCGTTGTCGCGCTCGCCCTCAAGCAAAAATTCGGTCTTATCCCATTTATCCTCACTATGCCCTTATACTGGCCTTTGGGCACGATTGCCGCCTACAAAGCGCTCTACGAGATTGTTTTTGCACCGTTTTATTGGGATAAAACCAAACACGGGCTCGATTAGGTCGTGAAAGAAACCGATCCAAGCGGGCCAAGCTCCAACCGGAGAGAATGGCCTGCCTCGACCTTATAGAGCGGGCAATGGGCACCCAGAAGCACGCGAGAGCCCTTTGGCATAGTGCCGCCCCTTCCGGCAAAATGATTTGCCAGAAATGCGAGCGCCTCGGATGGTTTCTGGGGCGCTTTCCCAGTGCCTCGCACAACGGTTTCACCATTGTCGGTGCCAAGTGTTTCCAGCTCTCTGTAGTCAAATTCTCCCGGAGTTAACCCCGGTCCGCCCAGTACTATACCCTCATTAAAAACATTGTGGGCAATCACCGTTGGCGGGTGCATCATCCCTTTAAAACTACGCCTGTCGAGGAGTTCAAAGGCAGGAAAGTAACGCTCAACAGCCCGCTCGACGCGTTCAGGTGTATAGACCGCTCCCGGCAATATGTCCTCCCCGAGGACGGCTGCAATTTCGGGTTCGATCATAAAGTTGGTATAGTTTGCGGTATCAAGGTGAGCCCCGTCATCAAAAACCTGATCGGAAAATATGCGCCCCATCCCAGGGTGCGGAATTTTCAGTTTTTCCATCAACTCGGGAGAATTGAATGCGATCTTATAGCCCGCAAAGCCCCCTCTTTCGGCAGCGATCTCCGCAACTGCGCGGTCCTGTACATCAAATGCGGTTGCCAGATCGGGAATATCGGCGCTGCAATCTTTAATCCAGTTTTTTGA
>DFBP01000013.1:0-249 GCA_002366685.1 Rhodobacterales bacterium UBA3077
AAGTGCCGCTAGCCCCGCGTCTCCACCTTTGTATCCGGTTAAAAAACCGAGAAACCCGGCCACATCTCTCTGATAAGCTTCTATTGTTTTCGCACTCATTCCCTGAACCTGCCGCGCCTGCAACCAGCGCTGCATTAGATCAACCGCCTGAGGCGATGCAATCATGCGACCCAGCGGCGCAATATGCGCTCAAAGGCTTCGGCAAAAAAGGTGAGCAGATCGATTCCCTGATCAGGGCTGAACCGGTCA
>DFBP01000013.1:340-8221 GCA_002366685.1 Rhodobacterales bacterium UBA3077
TTGCGCATCGCCACATCCCGGCCATTCAGGATAATTTCGCGAATGGATCCGGGTTCCAGCGGGGTAATCACACCGTGGGGCAAACCGCCATCCTGTGATTTGCTCTCAATACAAAGCCGCACCATATCAACACCCAGAATGCTCGCCACTTCGTTTTGCAAAACATCGAGAAAGCTCGGAAAATCGCGCGGCTCCAGCACCGCAAGCACCGCCCGTTGCACCTGATTGGTGCCCGCCATGTTGTCAAATGCCGCAGCAATTACGCTGGCGTGGGTGTCTTCCAGCCGCTCCAGCCGCTGCTCCAGACGTTCCAGAAAAACATTGCGAAGGTCAACCACACGATCCCCGTTTGCGGAATCTTGTGCGTGCAGCAGCGCGCGCATCACTTCGCTATCTTCGAGCACAACCGACGGGTCGCTCAATATATCCGCTCTCAGTTTTTCTATCGCCTCGCTCATGCCACGCTCCTAAAGAATTTGCTGGCCGGTTTTGGCCCAGTCCGCCATAAAGGCTTTGAGGCCGTTTTCGGTCAGCGGATGGTCGGTGAGCTTTTTCAGCACGTTTGGCGGCGCGGTGACCACATCGGCACCAATTAGCGCTGACTGCGTTACATGGTTAACCGAACGAACCGAGGCCACAATGATCTCGGTTTTGAACAGATAGTTGTCATAGATGGTGCGAATGTCGTCAATCAAGTCCATGCCGTCGAGGTTTACATCATCGAGCCGCCCAACGAAGGGTGAGATGAAAGTGGCACCTGCTTTGGCCGCCAGCAACGCCTGGTTCGCAGAGAAACACAGGGTCACGTTAACCATTGTACCCTCGTCGGAAAGGGTTTTGCAGGCTTTTAGCCCTGACCATGTGAGTGGCACTTTCACGGCGATATTCTCGGCAATTTTCGCAAGTTTGCGGCCTTCGGCGATCATATCATCTGCTTCAGTGGCAACCACTTCTGCGCTCACAGGACCTTTGATCAAGGCGCAAATCTCTTTGGTCACCTCCAGGATATCCCGGCCGGATTTCAAAATTAGCGAAGGGTTGGTGGTTACCCCATCCACAAAACCGATGTCATTCAGCTCGGCAATGGCATCAATATCTGCGGTATCTGCGAAAAATTTCATGCGTATAGTCCGTTTTTTGCGCGCTCCCCATGAGCGGGTTCTGTATAGCATATCGCAAGGATTCAGCGGATGGAAGCCAACATGACGCAGGCAATGGATTTTATCGAAGGTGATCCGGTGGCGGTTCTCACGACGGAACCGGTGAGCCGGCTTTTTGATTACCTCGCGCCAGCTGGTGGCGTAAGCATTGGTGCGCTCGTTAAAGTCCCGCTTGGCCCACGCGGGGTGCTTGGCGTGGTTTGGTCTGCGGGCACGGGGTTTGATAAATCAAAGCTTCGCCCGATCTCGATGGTTGCTGACCTGCCCCCGCTCGCGCCGGATATGATCGAGTTTCTGACCCGGGTCGCTGATTATAACGTTGCACCGCTGTCCCAAGTGCTTCGCCTTGCGACCCGTGCGCCGGGCTTGCTGGACCCGCCAGCCAAAAGAAAGCTCATTTCGCTGACTGGGCGTCAACCGAATAAATCCACCGCTGCCCGTTCTCGGGTTATTGATTTCCTGAAGTCTGAAGGTGGACGGCCCTTCGCGCCGGTTGAGCTCGCCCAACTAGCGGGCGTTTCCCCGAGCGTGGTCAACGGGCTTGTCCAGCAAGGCGTACTGCTCGTGCAAGATGCCCCGCGAGATATGCCCTACCCCAGGCTCGACCCTAACCACCCCGGCAAAGCCTTGTCGGTCATCCAAGCAGATGCCGCCGAGGCCCTCAGAGGCTCGGTCCGCAGTGGCAGCTACAATACAACTTTGCTCAAAGGCGTTACTGGCTCTGGCAAAACCGAGGTTTATCTGGAAGCAGTCGCGGAAGCGATGGCGCAGGGGCGGCAAGGGTTGGTGCTGCTGCCGGAAATTGCCCTAACCGTGGACTTTCTGGAGCGTTTGCAAGTGCGCTTTGGCAGCCGCCCTGCCGAGTGGCACTCTGGCGCGACCATGTCCGAACGCCGCCGCTGCTGGCGCGCGGTGGCCTCAGGGGAAGCTCAGTTGGTGGTGGGTGCTCGCTCGGCGCTGTTTTTACCGTTTCAAGACCTCGGGCTGATCGTGGTCGACGAGGAGCATGATGGCTCCTACAAGCAGGAAGAAGGCGTTTTTTACCATGCCCGCGATATGGCGGTGCTCCGCGCTTCCATTACCCAAGCAACGGTGGTGCTGGCCACGGCGACCCCGAGCCTCGAAACCTGGGCCAATGCCGAGGCGGGTAAATATACCCGCCTTGACCTGCCCGAGCGCTTTGGCACCGCCAAGCTCCCCGAAATGGCTGCAATTGATATGCGCGACGAGGCCATGCAACCCAACCAGTGGATATCCCCGAACCTTCGGGACGAAATGCGCAAGGCTTATGCAGAGGGCTCGCAATCCCTTTTATTCCTCAACCGCCGGGGCTATGCCCCGCTCACGCTGTGCCGCGCCTGTGGTGAACAGGTTGGGTGCGATAGTTGCGACTCCCGCATGGTCGAGCACAAGTTCCAAAACCGGCTGATCTGCCATCAGTGTGGCGCGTGGAAACCCATTCCCACAACCTGCCCGAGCTGTGATGTGGCTGGCAAAATGACAGCCCTCGGCCCCGGTGTGGAACGCATTGCCGAGGAGGTTGCAGAGGTTTTCCCCGAGGCCCGAGTTGAAATTCTTTCCTCCGATCTTTCGGACAGCGCTCGTGGCTTGAAGGCGCGGATCGAAGCCATTGCTGCAGGTGAGGCTGATATCATCATCGGTACACAAATGGTGGCCAAAGGTCACAATTTCCCGCACCTCACGCTGGTTGGCGTCGTCGATGCCGACCTAGGATTGCAAGGCGGAGACCTGCGTGCTGCCGAGAAAAGCTTCCAGCTTATCCGGCAGGTTGCGGGCCGCGCCGGGCGGGCCGAAAAACCCGGGCGGGCGCTGCTGCAAAGCTTCCAGCCCAACCATCCGGTTATCGAGGCTATCCTTTCCGGTGATGAAGAAGCGTTTTGGCGCACCGAGGCGGAAGCCCGCCGCAGCGCGAATGCGCCCCCATTTGGCCGAATGGCCGGGGTGATTGTAACTGGTCCGAAGGAGGCTGAGGTTTATGAAATAGCTAATCAACTGGCCCGCAATGCCCAGCCTCTTTTTACAATCGGGGCCCAGCTTTTTGGACCTGCGGCGGCACCGATCGCCAAGATACGGGACCAATATCGTGTTCGCCTTTTGGTGAAAACCGCGAAGGGCGCACCGCTGCAAAAGGCGCTTCGCCAGTGGGTGGCCCCGATTAAAAAGCCCAATGGGCTCCGCATAAAACTAGATATCGACCCCCAGACTTTTTTCTAACATCGCCAGTAAATGCCAAGAAGTGTGGTGCGCCGGATCGGATTCGAAGCCGCAGCCATTGCAATTCAAGCCCGTTTCCGCTTGGATAAACAAAACAATAACGGAGCCCCCATGACCATCGACCAAATTATCTTGTTTTCGCTTTTCGGCGGGGTTTTTGTCTTTCTCCTTTGGGGGAAGTTTCGGTATGACTTTGTTGCCTTCACCGCGCTCCTAATTGGGGTTGTTGCTCAAGTTGTACCAACAAAAGATGCCTTTTCCGGTTTTGGACACCCGGCCACAATCGTGGTTGCGCTCGTGCTCGTGGTATCTGCCGGTTTGGTGCGTTCGGGTGCTGTTTACCTCATCACCCGCACGCTCGTAGATAGCTCCCGCTCGCTTGGGGGTCACATCATTTTAATGGGCGGAATCGGCGGCGTGCTTTCAGGTTTTATGAACAACGTGGCGGCTTTGGCGCTCCTTATGCCAGTGGATATCCAAACCGCCCGTAAAGCCAAACGGTCTGTCGGGCTTAGTCTGATGCCGCTCTCCTTTGCCACCATACTTGGCGGGATGGTCACGCTCATTGGCACGCCACCTAATATCATCATCGCCGCCATCCGCGAAGACAGCCTCGGCGAACCGTTTTCGATGTTTGATTTTGCGCCAGTTGGTGGGGTGACAGCCCTTGTTGGGCTCACCTTCGTGGCTTTAATCGGCTGGCGCTTTATTCCACAGCGCGAAGAGGCGCTCTCTGGCAGCAGCCCGATGCTGGATCTGGCCGAGTATATCGCCGAACTGACCGTGCCGAAAGACTCAAAACTCATCGGCAAACAGCTCCAGGAACTTTATGATACCGCCGAAAAAAATGACGTCGCTATCCTTGGCCTCGTGCGTGACGGCAAGCGGCGCTTCGGTAGCGCTTACAGAACCAAACTTCTGGCCGGAGACGCGCTTGTTCTAGAAGCCACACCAGACGCGCTGGACGAATATCGCGCGGCCCTTTCGCTCGATTTTGCCGATGAAAAAAGGCAGGAGGCTGTTCGTGCCAGTGGTGAAGGTCTCGACGTCATCGAGGTTGTCGTGACCGAGGAATCCCGTATCGTCGGCAAAACGGCTATGTCAATCGGGCTGGGGTGGCGGCAGCAGACTGTATTGATGGGAATCTCGCGCCAAGGGCACAAGATTAACAGCCACATTCGTAAAACCAAAATTCGCATGGGTGATATATTGCTCCTGCTAGTCCCGAGTGATCAAAGCAGCGAAGTCATTGACTGGTTGGGTTGCCTTCCGCTGGCTGAGCGTGGGCTGGCGGTCACCGAAGACAAGAAAGTCTGGTGGGCGATCGGGATGTTTGGTGCAGCGGTGCTGGCCGCAAGCCTTGGCATTGTTTATTTACCGGTTGCCCTCGGGCTCGTTATTGTAGGTTTTGTGCTCGCCAAAATCCTGCCGATAGCCGACATCTACTCCCACATTAGCGGGCCGGTAGTTGTGCTGCTGGGCTCGATGATTCCGCTCGGCGCGGCTCTTGAGACCTCGGGCGGGACCGAACTTATTGCGGGGTGGTTGGTTGATGTCACTGACGGAATGGCGCCTTGGGCCATTTTAACCATACTGATGATTGTGACGATGACGCTCTCGGACGTACTCAACAACACCGCCACGACTATCGTTGCCGCTCCCATTGCCATCCAGATGGCCACCACGCTCGAAGTTAACCCGGACCCGTTCCTAATGGCCGTTGCTGTTGCGGCCTCCTGCGCATTTCTTACGCCCATTGGCCACAAGAACAACACTTTGATTTTGGGTCCCGGAGGGTATAGCTTTGGCGATTATTGGCGCATGGGATTACCACTTGAAGTAATTGTGGTCGCTGTTAGCATCCCGTCAATTCTGGTTTTTTGGCCGCTGTAAATGAGGTTAGTTAACGATGAAATTAGTAAAAAAAGGTATCAAGTATCTATTACTCCTCACAGTGATTGGCACAATTGCCTTGCTGATATTCGCCCCCGGCTATGTCGAAAGGGGCCGCAACGCAGTGGCAGAGCATGCGCCCTATCCTGTTTCCTCTGAAGCTCAAGCCCTGCACGATAGCTTAATAATTGGTGACTGGCACGCCGACAGTTTGTTGTGGAACCGTGATCTGACCGAACGGGGGAGTTACGGTCAGGTCGACATTCCGCGGCTCCTCGAAGGCAATGTCGCTGTTCAGGTGTTTACCGCAGTCACCAAATCTCCCGCCGGGTTGAACTACGAAGAAAACGACGAAGAGGCCTTTGACAATATCACCCTGCTCGCTGTTGCCCAATTATGGCCGCCCCGGACGTGGACAAGCCTCGCCGAACGGGCGCTTTTTCAGGCCGAAAAACTTGCCCGCGTTCAGCTCGCTGCCCCCAAGCAACTTAAAATTATTCGCACGGCAGGTGACCTGGAGGAGGTTTTAGCGCGGCGCGCCGAGGGCGAAAGCATCGTCGGTGCGATGCTGGGTATTGAAGGGGCTCACCCCCTCGAAGGCAACCTTTCGAATTTGCTGCGCCTCGAGTCGGCGGGGTATCGCCTTGTTGCGCTCCAACATTTCTTTGACAACGAGCTTGGCGGCTCGCTCCACGGGAACTCAAACGCCGGGCTAACAGATTTCGGCAAAGAGGTTGTTGCCGAAGTGCAAGCGCGCGGGCTTATCCTTGATCTGGCCCATTCTTCCGAGCAGGTTGTTCGGGATGTGCTGGAACTCACAGAAATACCGCTGGTCCTCAGTCACTCGGGCATTCACGGTCATTGCGAAACGAAGCGAAATATAGCCGATGAACTGATGCAGCAAATCGCGGCAACTGGCGGAGTGATTGGCATGGGGTACTGGATGGAAGTTACCTGTGACGACACACCGGAGGGAATTGCAAAATCTATCGTGGCCGCCATTGAAACCGTAGGGCCCGACGCGGTTTCGCTGGGGTCTGACTTTGACGGATCTGTCGCCACAACATTTGATACATCGGAACTGGCAGCCCTTACGCAGGCCCTGTTAAACGCGGGCGTGAGCGAAGAAAACATCCGAAAAGTGATGGGTGAAAACATGCTTAGGGTGCTGCGCGCACGGCTTGAGACGCGACCTTAAAACAAAGATTTCCGGGACATATGTTCTAAAGAATATTGGTTTCTGTGCCTAAAAGCAATTCGTCGACAACATCTTTCGGGCAAAGCTGACTACCACGGGTCATCACTGCGGCTGCGGCAGCTGCGGTTGCTAGCCGTCCCGCTTCGGGTTCTGTCAACCCGCTGGCAAGCCCATAGGTGAATCCGGCGACAAAACTATCTCCAGCGCCCACTTTACTAACGACTTTGCCCTTAGGGGCCACGCAGTGAAAGCGCTGGTGCTTGGTCGCAAATACCGACCCTTCGGCGCCGCGCGCCACAATAACCATATCGGCATGGTTCTTTTTTACGAGCGATTGAGCAAACTCAGCCGCCTCTTCTATCGACCCGAGCGGCTTCCCCGCCAAAATTTCCGACTCGTGTCTGTCCATGCGCAGAATATCAATCAGGCCCTTACCGTTTTTCAACAGCGCTTGCTGTGCTTCACCCGAAGTATCAATAATCAGCTTGGCTTTAGCTGCGTGAACAAGCTCACCAACCTTTACATAAAAATCGGGGGCCACGCCCGGTGGCAGGCTACCGCTCGCGACGACAAACATGCCTGGCTCAAGGCAGCGCTTGATCTCCGCCAGTGCGGCCTCGGCTTCGGCGGCGGCCCAATCCGGCCCGGGCTGGCCAAAACGATACTGGTGGCCGGTATCAGATTCCGTGATCGCAAAATTCTGCCGCGTCAGACCCGGGCCATTAAAATGGAAAAGGCGCACGCCGTCTTGGGCCAGAAGCTCTACCATCATATTACCGGTAGCCCCACCGAGCGCCACAAATGCGGTGCTGTCGCCGCCCAGCAGTTTGATCGCACGGGAGACGTTGACCCCGCCGCCACCCGGCTCCAAAGATTCGTTCTCGCAACGCAGCTTAACATCCGGCAAAACCTGCGGCACATCGGCCGCAGAATCGAGTGCGGGGTTCAGGGAGATCGTCAAAATATTGCGCATTTCGGCCCTCATGCCCGCTAAAACGGGAAAGCTATAATCATTGGGGCCTTGGTCATACTAGCATCAAAGCACAGGCTATCAATCTGAAACACGCGCTACCTGCAAGAAACTAAAGAGGAGCCAGGAGCCACCTAGTCTTTGGCGGCTTCCATTCCCATTTCAGATGCCAGCTTTGTCATTTTGCTCTGCAACTTCTCAAATGCGCGCACTTCGATCTGGCGGATACGCTCACGGCTCACATCATAGACCTTCGAGAGCGCTTCTAACGTCATCGGCTCCTCGGACAATCTGCGTTTCGTCAGGATATCCTGCTCGCGCTCATTGAGGTCTTTCATGGCCTCAGCCAAAAGAGTCCGGCGAATATCGAGTTCGTCTTTCTCGGCATAGTCAGAAGCCTGGTCAGCGTTTTCGTCTTCCAACCA
>DFBP01000248.1:0-350 GCA_002366685.1 Rhodobacterales bacterium UBA3077
TTATCCCGGTAGGGCGTTGACACGGCCTGCACAAATCCGAGTTCCTTGGCGCGCCACAGCGGCATTAGGGCTTCGAGCGCTGGGTTAAGGGCAAAAAATCCATCCAGATCAATGGCACCAGCAGCTTCACCAACACCAAGCGTTGGCCTATAGCTCGCCAAGTCCGGGTCTCCATAAGGTTGAACCACGTCCAGCCCATCCATTGCGCCCCGCAAGATGATGACCACCAGCCGGTTGTCCCCCGGTGCGGCCGCAAGCGTTACCGGTGTTAGCAGTGGCGAAGCCGCTGCCGAGCAGCCCAGCACAGTCGAATTGATCAGAAAATTACGTCTTGAAAGGGTCATCGTTGC
>DFBP01000248.1:446-4767 GCA_002366685.1 Rhodobacterales bacterium UBA3077
ACGGAATTCAATAGCGCGCGGGGGTCGCGGTCATCTGCATAGTTTCGGGCCACTTGCCCCGCCCAGGAAATACGCGCTGCCAACTGCGGCGGGTTGATCCAGTTTTCAGCGGCTTCCGTCCAGCCATCCGGTCCGTTGGGCCGAAACGGGCGTTGGCCCATCGCCGTCAGGTCCTGCCCGAGCTTGCGGGCCTCGCGAGCGCTAGCAGATTCGATCTCGCGGGGGTCAAAGTCCAACGCACGCAGCACGGTGGCAGCATATTCAAACGGTGGCCGGACTTTTGGAAACTCAGCCGTTAGCGCCGCAGGGTCTTCTACCAAAACTTCATAAAGTGCCTGCAACTCGCCACCGCTAGCCAAATAGGCTTCGGCCATTGCGGATTCCAGTGCAGGGTGTGGGCTAGGCCCAATAAAATGCTGGGCCAGCTTTTGTGCCAGATGCAGCGCCGTGGCCGGATTCAGTGCCAGATCTTCAAGAAACTCGAAGATATTGTCCAGCTGTTCGCGGCCCCCGCCATAGGTATGGCCAAGCACTTCTTCAGCACCCGGCTCTGCCCGGTTTTGGGAATACCGAGTGCCTTCTTGTCCTATCGATAGCCCGGTCAATAATTCGGCAAATTGGCGAACATCTTCTTGCGAATATGGCCCCCCCACGCCGAGCGTATGCAGTTCCAGCACCTCGCGCGCCAAATTTTCATTTAGCCCGGAGTCACGGCGCTGACCGACGCGTGAGTTAGGCCCTGTCGAAGCGTTTTGATCCAGATAAATCAGCATGGACGGGTGGGTCACTGTGGCCTTCAGCATGTCGGCAAAACGCCCGGATAAGTGAGGCCGAATTGCGTCTTCGAAATAGGCTGCCAACATATAGGTTTCGTTGGCGCGGGTCGGAGATACGGTAAAATGATCAAGCCAAAACGCAAAAATGCGTTCTCTGAAGCCAAGAGGGTTGGCCACTGCGCGCGCTAACAGCCGGAGCGAATCTTGCCCGGCCAAGCGGCGAAGCTCCTTTCGCTTTTTTTGATAATCGTCAGGATTGTCCCGCCTCAGGGTGCGCAACTCCCGCAATGTGGCCATACGTTCGTTAGTTCGCAAAACCGGCAAAAGGCGATCCAGCGGATCTTCCCCGTGCAATTGCGCCAGCAAGCCACCTTGAAACCGCCTTTCGTCAGGTCGAATTCCATATTCAAAACGGGCAGCCTGAATAACTTCTGAACGGGTCGGCATCGTTTCCTCCATGCACTAGATAGACATAATACGCGTTGGCTCAGATATTCCGTCGCTAATTATTCGCGAAGCTCGTTTGGATCCACACCCCAGATACCGCTCTTTGGAAGCCAACCCGACGTATTGTCGACACTCGCTTCACACCAAATATCGGTACAAGCCCCCAATCGGGCAATTACCCCTGCCTCCAGCAAGGCAACAGGTAACGCGGTCTCTTCCGGGTTCTCGCGCAATGCCAGCATGTCATCCTGAACCAAAACCGTGCGTACTGTGCTCAGAAGTGCTGTATGCACCCATCCGCCTTCACCATCCACATCTTCAACTCGAAACCAGTCTCTATACTCGGCTAAAACTCGCAAAGGCGTGCCGCGGTGGGTAAACACCCAATCGATCCGGTTGGCGGTGGAAGGCCCACGTCGTACATTGGCTTTTGCACTTTTCATCGAAATAAAGCGCGGGAGCGGCAGGTTCGTTACCTGGCCCCGCGCTGTTTCCTGAGCCTCGATGACCGGCGCTGCCAGTATTGAAACGGTCAAAGCTACCGCTGTAATCCTGCTCATATTCACGCTTGCCGCCTCATCTTTGCCTCTGGCGAAATAATATTTCCCTTTGCGGGTTTTCCTGCCATTATAGGGGCAAGCAAGAGCAAAAAGGAACCTCTGTTATGGCCCCCGCAAATTCCGGCAACACCCCGCTGAACGTCGTTGTCACCCGCCAGCTCCCGGAGCCGGTAGAGACAAGACTAAGCGAATTATTTAGCGTTAAACTTAATTCCGGCGGAAAGATGGACGAGGCCACTTTGGGTGCCGCCATGGCCGAAGCGGATGTGCTTGTCACCACAATTGGTGACAGGATTGACCAAAAGCTTCTGGCAAAAGCCGGGCCCAACATGCGCTTGATCGCCAATTACGGTGCCGGTTTTGACCATATTGACGTTCAAACAGCCCTCCAAAGGGGGATTATGGTTTCCAACACCCCCGGCGTGCTCACGGATGACACAGCAGACATGACGATGGCGATGATCCTCGCCGTGCCCCGGCGCCTCCGTGAAGGCACAATGTTGATGCAGCAGGGGGATTGGGAAGGCTGGTCCCCAACCGCCTTGATGGGCCACAGAATTGGTGGGAAACGGCTCGGAATTTTAGGAATGGGTCGCATTGGTCAAGCCGTGGCCAAGCGGGCTGCGGCCTTTGGCCTTCAGGTGCATTATCACAATCGCCGGCAGTTGCACCCGGATACCGAATCCGAGCTTCAGGCAACCTATTGGGAGAGCCTTGACCAAATGCTGGCCCGGATCGATATCCTCTCAATCCACTGCCCGCATACGCCGGGCACCTTTCATCTGCTGAACGCGCGGCGGTTGAAACTCATGAAACCGGGTGCCTATGTTATCAACACAGCCCGCGGCGAAATTGTTGACGAAAACGCGCTTACCCGCATGTTGCGAGCCGGTGAACTGGCAGGCGCGGGGCTCGATGTTTTTGAAAACGGTAACCAGATAAACCCGCGCCTGAAAGGGTTGGATAATGTATTGCTCCTCCCGCATATGGGCTCGGCCACCTATGAAGGTCGTATCGAAATGGGTGAGAAAGTCATCATTAATATCAAGACCTTCGCCGATGGGCACCGGCCACCGGATCTTGTTGTTCCCGCAATGCTCTAGCAATAACAGCTAGCTGCCCGCTCCGCAGATCGGGCAGTCTTTGCGCGGCTTTACCACCAGTTTCCGCGTTTCTCCAAAAAGGGAATCGTAGATCAATAACTCTCCGCGCAGCACTTTACCGGCACCGGTAATCAGCTTAATCGATTCCCCGGCCATCATTGACCCCATCACGCCAGCCAAGGCCCCCATCACACCAGCTTGGGCGCAGTTCGGGGCCAAGCCCGCCGCTGGCGCTTCAGGGAATACACATTGGTAGCACGGGCCGCCATGCGCGGGATCATAAAGGCTGATCTGTCCTTCCCACTGGCTCATGGCAGCCGAAACCAGAGGCACCCGAGCGCGTACACAGGCCGCATTCACCAAGTATCGAGATGTAAAGTTATCCGTTCCGTCGAGAACAAGATCATATCCGGCAATGATGTCATCAACGTTGGAATCATCCAATCGAAGATCATAGCCGGTAACCTCAACATTTGGATTTACCCGTATTAGCGCTTGTTGAGCGCTCTTGGTTTTAAGCGCACCGATAGAGTCAGTATCGTGTAGCACCTGCCGCTGCAAATTGGACAAGCTGACGACATCATCATCCACAATTCCAATATGACCAACGCCGGCTGCAGCCAGATAAAACAAAGCAGAGCTTCCCAACCCCCCGGCGCCGACACATAATAGTTTAGCGTTCAACAGTTTCTGTTGGCCTGGACCACCGATCTCGCGCAAAACGATATGGCGTGCGTAGCGTTCTACTTCTTCAGGAGTCATGACGGGCATTCGCTTTCCGTTTTATCCATCGGATCACCATTGCGTAACCCAAAACCGGCACCGCAATTGTGAGCGCCCACCGCCACCAATGCAAGCCCTCGGCGATGCGCTTGTTGAAAAGGTGGGTATCAGGCAGCAACTGTGAAATAGCAATGGCAATGATAGCAGCTCCCAGCACCAGCCAATACGCACGACGTGACCCGTTGAGCGCCCAGTTATAGCCAGCTAAAACGCCGGAAATCAGCACAACCGTCCACAATCCGCCTGCATAGAGGATGTCCATCAAATTCCATCAAACAAGGAAGAAGACAGATAGCGCTCAGCGAAACTCGGGATAATCACGACAATCCGTTTTCCCGCCATTTCAGGCCGATGCCCGATTTCAACCGCCGCCGCCAAAGCTGCGCCAGACGATATTCCAACCGGGACCCCCTCAACTTCGGCCAGCGCGCGCGCCATATCAAAAGAAGATTCGTTGCCAATGGTTAGTATCTCGTCAATCAAATCGGTATCGAGCGTTACGGGGCTAAATCCCGCACCAATGCCCTGAATTTTATGCGGCCCCGGTTCTCCCCCTGAAAGCACTGCCGAATCCTCTGGCTCCACGGCCACAATTTTTACATCCGGATTTCGGCTTTTAAGGACCCGCGCTACGCCGGTCAGAGTTCCGCCG
>DFBP01000248.1:4827-5091 GCA_002366685.1 Rhodobacterales bacterium UBA3077
TTTCCACCGGAATCCGCCCAAATCTCTTCTGCGGTTGTTTTTCCATGAATATCGGGGTTTGCCATATTTTCGAACTGCTGCGGCATAACTGCGCCTTTGATCGTGCCAACCAGTTCATTTGCCTTCTCGATCGCACCGGACATCCCTTTTGATGCATCGGTCAAAACCAGTTCCGCCCCGAGCAATCCCAACATTTGCCGCCGCTCGATAGACATGCTTTCCGGCATGGTTAAAACCAACCTATACCCCCGCGCGGCGCAAACG
>DFBP01000002.1:0-3772 GCA_002366685.1 Rhodobacterales bacterium UBA3077
ACTCGAAACAATCGTGGAGCTTTCCGAAGCTGGCGGCTATGGCGCTGACCGCTTGCTTATCGATCCCTCGGTCGTACGTGGCCTTGGGTATTATACCAGTCCGGTATACGAGGCGGAACTAACCTTCGATATCCTCGATGAAAAGGGCCGCAAGCGGCAGTTCGGCTCGGTTGCCGGTGGCGGGCGTTATGACGACCTCGTCAAGCGCTTCACCGGTCAGGCTGTGCCTGCAACGGGCGTTTCCATCGGGGTTGACCGCTTACGCGCGGCGCTTGAAGCCAAAGGACTGGCGCAAGCCACGCCAAAAGGGCCGGTTATTGTCACGGTAATGGATCGGGATCGCATGGATGATTACCAAACTATGGTATCAGAGTTGCGCAACGCCGGCATCCGCGCCGAGGTTTACCTCGGCAACCCGAAAAACTTCGGGAACCAGCTCAAATATGCCGACGCGAGAAACAGCCCTGTGGCTGTCATCGAAGGGGGCGACGAAAAAGAAAACGGAATCGTCCAGATCAAAGACCTTGCGCTCGGCAAGACGCTGGCGGCCAATATCACCACAAACGAAGAGTGGAAAGCCCAGCCCGCGCAGATGGAAATCAAGCGCAATGATCTGGTTGCGGAAGTCCGCAAAATGATCGGACGGGCTGATGGTTAGCGACCGCGCCTATTTGAAATTAGCCCGTCAGGGCGCGGGCCTGAACGCGGTGCGCGATGAAGTGGGCCGGCTGATGGCGGGTTTTGCTGCCAATGGTGCAGAGGCCGTCGAACCGGCAGCCTTGCTTCCCGCCGATGTTTTGATAGACCTTTACGGCGAAGATCTCCGCAGCCGCGCCTTTACCACCTGTGACCCCGTACAGGGAGAGCAAATGCTCCGCCCCGATTTCACGGTTCCGGTCGCCCAAATGCACATGCAAAGCGGTGCAGAGGCGGGGCGCTATGCCTATGCCGGCTCGGTCTGGCGCCGCCAGGAGCCGGGGTCAGACCGGCCAATTGAATACCTGCAATGCGGGCTGGAAGCTTTTGGCGAAGCCAACACCGCCCACGCTGACGCAGAAATTTTCGCAATTCTAGCCGAAGCCCTACGCGGTGCAGAGGTTGCGCCCGTCACCGGAGATATGGGGATCATTCTAGCGGGCATTGAAGCACTTGACACCACAGCGCCACGCAAAGCGGCGCTCATGCGTCACCTTTGGCGACCCGAACGGTTTAAGCGCTTGCTGGAACGATATGCAATGCCCCCCGAACCCTCTGAATCCCGCGCGGCCCTGCTGGAGGCCACAGCCACTGGCGCGCTGGATGATTATCTGGCTGAACAAGGCCCGACCATCGGGCTGCGCTCGCCGGACGAAATCAAATCCCGCGCTGAAATTCTGCTGGAAGACGCGGCCACTCCGCCAATCCCGATGGAGCAAGTCAATCTGCTAGAGCGGGCACTCGCCGTTTCCGCCCCCATGCGCGAGGCGATTTCATCCCTGCGTGAGATCGCAACTGAAATGCCCGCGCTTTCGCCCGCGATTGACCTAATCGAGGCCCGTGCCGAAGCGATCTCGGCTTTCGAGATCGACGGATTCCAACTGCCGTTCGAGGCCAGCTATGGCCGGACAACACTCGAGTATTACAACGGTTTTGTCTTCGGTTTTACCGCCGTGAACCGGCCGGATTTACCGCAGATTGCGCAGGGGGGCCGCTACGGGGCTCTCACCCGCGCCCTTGGCCGCGAGGTTCCGGCGGTAGGTGGCATCATCCGCCCCGAAGCCCTGCTTTCCCTGAACGGAGGCCAGCCATGAGCGCGCTCAAACTCGCCGTGCCTTCCAAGGGCCGCCTTCAAGAGCAAACCTTTGAGTGGTTCGCCACGCGCGGCATTACGCTGGAGCGCACTGGCTCGGGCCGCGAATATGCAGGTCGCGTGCTGGGCGTGGAGAATGTTGAACTGGTTATGCTGTCTGCTGGAGAAATTCCGCGCGAACTGGCTGCCGGGCGCATTCACATGGGCGTAACTGGCCAAGATCTGATCGCCGAGAAAATTCCCGCTTGGGAAACGCAGGTCGAGCGCCTCGCTGAAATGGGATTTGGCCATGCGGATCTGATCCTCGCAGTGCCCCGCTTTTGGGCCGATGTAGAAACCATTGACGACCTCGATGCTGCCGCCGCCGCTTTTCGGAAGACCCACGGCATGCGCCTGCGCATTGCCACCAAATACCATAACCTTGTGCGCGAGTATCTGCGCCGGGAGGGTGTGGCCGACTACCAACTGGTCGATAGCCAAGGGGCCACCGAAGGCACCATCAAAAACCTGACGGCAGAGGCCGTGGCAGATATCACCTCGACCGGGGATACCCTACGCGCCAACCACCTTAAAATTCTCGGAGGTCCACCCATTCTGGCCTCGCAAGCTTCCCTGTTTTCCAGCATCCATTCTGACTGGAACAATGCGGCAATGGCTGCGCGGCAGGAGATCATATCCCGTATCGGAGCTGCCCATGCCTGATCCAAAGCCCGAAGTGCTTGCTTTCCTGAAAACGCGGCGCTCAACGCCAGCCAAAGCGCTGCGCGCACCGGTACCAAACCGCGAAGAGCTTGAAGCCCTTCTAGAAATTGCTGCCCGCTCGCCGGACCACAAAAAGCTGGAGCCCTGGCGGTTTGTGGTGCTTTCCGAGACCGCCTTGAGGCGCTTGGCCCCAATGGCGAAATCCCGCTATGAGGCACTGGATTTACCGGAAGAAAAATCCGAGAAAACCTGCTCACAGTTTTTTGACGGAAACCTCGCCGTGGCTGTTGTTTCCTCTCCCGTCGAGCGGGATGACGTGCCCGAAGTTGAGCAAACACTCTCTGCCGGTGCGGTTTGCCTTGCCCTGCTTAATGGAGCTTTGGCCGCGGGCTGGGGGGCAAACTGGCTCAGTGGCCCCATGGCTTTTGACAGGGTCTTTCTGGCCGAAGGCCTCGGCCTGGGCCCAAATGAATTCGTGGCGGGGTTTATCCATATCGGCACAACCCCCGCGCCAACGCCCGAGCGCCCGCGCCCTGATGTAGCAGCCCTCACCAACTGGTTAGATTAAACCTTCGGCACACCGCCTGCTAAAACCTCGCGGAAGGCTTCGGTGTCGATATTCCCGCCTGATAGAATAACACCAACAGCTTTACCCGACATTTGATCCCGCTCTTGCATGAGCGCAGCCAGCGCGGCCGCGCCTGCGCCTTCAGCTACATTATGGGTACACCGGTAAAGCACCCGCATCGCCTCCGCGATTTCAGAATCGCTAACCGAAACAATCCGCTCGGCACCTTTGGCGTAAATCTCGTAGGCCTCGGCTACGGGTACGCGCACCGCCATGCCATCGGCGAAGGTGTTTACGGGGCCGGTTTCCACCAGCTTGCCAGCTTCAACCGAAAGCTTCGCGCCCTGCGCGGTATCCGCGACCACGCCAACGATTTTTGTCTTTAAGCCCAGCGCATCCCTCGCCAGAATAGTGCCGCAAATACCGGAGCCACACCCGATTGGCACATAGACCGTTTCCAGATGCGGCGCCGCTGTAAACAGCTCATATGCATAGGTTGCCACCCCGCGCACCAGTTCGATATGAAAAGGCGGCACGGGAAACCATCCTTTTTCCTCAGCGACACGCATGGCTTCCAGCCGCGCCTCGTCAAAGTCTTCCCCAAACTCAACCAGTTCACCGCCAAAGGCCTCCATTGCGGCATTCTTTTCTAAAGAATTTCCGCGTGGCACATAAATATTCGCGGATAACCCTGCGGCCCGCGCCGCTCGCGC
>DFBP01000002.1:3814-4708 GCA_002366685.1 Rhodobacterales bacterium UBA3077
AGGATGTGCCTGTCGCAACCAGTTTATAAAAGTGACCCCGCCGCGTGCCTTAAAAGCACCTGTCGGGCCGTGGTTTTCATGCTTGACCCAAGTTTCACAACCGGTTTCGCGGGCCAGCATCGGCCAGGCATATTGGGGTGTTGCCGGCATTTGGCGATAAACCTGCTCACAAGCGGCCTCCAGATCGGATTTATCAAACATCAGGCTTCCTTTTTATCAATTGGCAAAATCCTATTTCCCCGCCATTGGCTTTGCAATCCCGCGCCTTATTTAATCCGCCCCGCGCCCTTGCCCTTTAGGATGAGGATGCCGATATTGGTTGGAACTTTCCCGAGGATCGAGACCCAAGTCCATGAACCTGTTTTCAGATTTCACCAAGGCCGTTCAACAACTCACCGACCCGAAATTTATGACGGTTCTGATCAAGGCCGTCGGGCTCAGCGCAATCCTTTTTGTCGGCGCATATTTCGGCCTTGTCTATCTGGCTACCGCAATTCTGCCGGGCTCGATTGACCCGCCCTTTTTTGACCCGATCCCGATCGGGGACTGGTTTGACGAAATAGCCTTGGGTGGCGCACTAATCATGGCGATCTTCCTGATGTTCCCGGTGGCGATGGTGATTATCGGCATCTTTCTTGAAGAAATCGCCGATGCCGTTGAAAAACGGTTTTACCCGCACCTGCCAGCCGTGCCGCGCCTGCCTTTCGCTTCCATTATGGGAGAGGCGCTCAGATTCTTAATGATCATGATCGTGGCCAATATCCTTGCTCTTATCATCTATTTTGCGTCCGCCCTGCTCGCACCCGTTATTTTTTGGGTGGTGAACGGCTACCTGCTCGGGCGTGAGTATTTCCAACTCGTCGCCATGCGCCGCCTTGGCCTGCATGAAGCCGA
>DFBP01000002.1:4858-9341 GCA_002366685.1 Rhodobacterales bacterium UBA3077
AAATCCATTTCTTAAGCCCATAGAATCGCAACACCGTAACAAGATGTTTGCGGGTGTATATATGGTTTTTAACGGATCGAAAATCTTGAAGCCGAACGCGCCAATCAAATTGCAGCCGCCAAAGCCTCGGGAAAGTTCGACCGCTGGAAGAACTGGCTTCAGTCCATCCGGCCGTAGAAATCCAGATCGTGAATCGTGAGCGGGCCATAAACAATAAACAGGCACA
Source organism: Rhodobacterales bacterium UBA3077 (assembly GCA_002366685.1). Lineage (GTDB taxonomy): Bacteria > Pseudomonadota > Alphaproteobacteria > Rhodobacterales > Rhodobacteraceae > UBA3077. The sequence goes on from DFBP01000002.1 coordinate 5,085, forward strand.
GTGGCACCCAGATGATCACCGTGACGATCGTAACCCAAAACATCTTTTTGCCGATCATCGGATTAACCGGCGCCGAGGCCGGCGTGCCGGGCACCCGTTCGCCTTCCTCTTCCTGCGACCGCTCCCGAATGGGAAGCGCTACAAACAAGGACATAAACCAGATCACAGCAAACAGGACAAAAGCGGAGGTAATGGTCATATCTGTTCAAGCTCCACGAGGGTTCCGTTAAAATCTTTAGGATGCAGAAAAACCACCGGTTTGCCATGCGCCCCGATCTTTATATCCCCAAGCACCCGTGCACCGCTAGCCACCAGCTTGTCGCGGGCTGCTTCGATATCAGCCACTTCGTAACAAATGTGGTGGATCCCGCCCGACGGGTTCTTTTCCAGAAAACCGGCTATCGGGCTATTTTCACCCAAAGGATAAAGCAGCTCAATTTTGGTATTGGGCAGGGTGATAAACACAACGGTAACCCCGTGATCCGGCTCATCCTGCGGGGCTCCCACATTCGCGCCGAGCGTGTCTCGGTAAGTCGCAACAGCCACATCCAAATCAGGCACCGCTATCGCAACATGGTTTAAATTTCCGATCATGCATCTCTCCCTTGGTTGGCAGGGGTTTAACGCGCTGCGCCTTGGTTTGCAAACCCAACCGCTACTCTGCCGCTGGAACATACCATTGCATAATATCATCCCCCGGACAGGGCACACAACCATCGAGTCCGGGCACACATCCGCCCGCCGGGCCACGGTTTACCGCGCAAGGGCCATTGCTGGTGGTCGCACCCGATGGCATGTCGCGCGTGGCGATAAAAGGCACGATATATTCCTCCAGCAACCAACTGGTATCAGAAAACAAGGCCGTCGGCGTTGGGCAGGCGCTATAGAGTGCTGGCGAACCATAATAGGAGCCGCCACCGCGTACAAACACCTCGGCTAACCGTGTGTCGATTAACGAGGAGCAGGAATGGTTGCGCATTATATCAAACCCGAAATTCTGGACCCGGTCGCTGGCCCTTTCTTTGGCTTCGTCGGCGGGCATTCCTTCAGCCGCGTAGCGCCTGCGCAACTCCATATATACCCGCGCCTGCCAGTCCGATTCTCGCATTTGCAGCAAGGTGGAGGTTGCGCCTGGTGAATCTGGCCCGTTGCCATGACCAAAAAACGATATCGCCCGGGTTTTGCCATCCAGAATCGCGGCAACTATGTTTTCCTCGGTGGCAACCTGAATGGTCACCTCATAGCCAAACCACTCATAATAATCGCGCTCTGATTTTATGCGCGGTTCTTGAAAGTAGCTTTCATAATAGGTGACAGACGGGTCGATAAACAGAATCGCCTGTTTAGCCGCCTGTGCAGATACATTGGTTGACAGCAGCAAAATTGACCAAATCAAAGTGAAAAAATATTTCATCCAAACCTCCTGCGGGTGCCGACGACCGGAGCGCCCGAGACCGTCGGGGTTCACCACAAACATAAGCGCCGGGCACGGCAAATTCAAACCCGAACCATCGCAAAGCCTCACCTGTTTGCTGCCAAATAAGTTGCCTCCCATGCAGAATTCGCCTAGAATTTATTGGAGTCGACGATGGCGTCGCCGATGGTTTCTTCCTTTCTTTCCTGCACGCCCGGAAATTCAGGAGCGCTTTTATGCAAAACCTATCCCGTCCCGAATATTTCACTTTCGTCAACGGCCCCAAAGCCACCCTGCCTTTCGCACAAAGCGAATATGACACCCGTATCGCAGGCCTTCGCAAGATAATGATCGAGCAGCAGCTTGATGCCGTCTTGCTCACCTCAATGCACGGTGTCGCCTATTACAGCGGTTTTCTCTACTGTAGTTTTGGCCGCCCCTATGCCTGCGTGGTCACCCATGACCGCGCAACCACCGTTTCTGCCGGAATAGACGCAGGCCAACCCGCCCGCCGCTCCGCTTGCGAAAACCTCGTATATACCGATTGGCAGCGCGATAATTACTGGCGCGCCGTGCGTTCGTTGGCCGGCAAAGGCCAGCGGATCGGGATAGAGGCGGACCACCTGACTTTGGCGCAGGCCACCAAGTTGGCCGCATTTTTGGAAGCGACCGAAACCGTCGATATTGCACCTGATTCCATGCAACAGCGCATGGTCAAGTCGAACGCCGAAATCGCTCTTATCCGCGAGGGTGCGCGCATAGCCGACCTTGGCGGTGAAGCCGTCCGTGCTGCCATCCGCACAGGAACGCGCGAGATTGACGTCGCAATGGCTGGCCGTGACGCAATGGAGCTTGAGATCGCCCGCAGCCACCCGGATAGCGAAATGCGTGACAACTGGGTCTGGTTCCAGTCGGGGTTGAACACCGATGGTGCCCATAACCCGGTGACCACCCGCGCCCTCGAAACCGGAGATATCCTGAGCCTGAATTGCTTCCCGATGATCTCGGGCTACTATACGGCGCTCGAGCGCACCCTTTTTCTCGGGGAGCCCGATGCCGCCAGCCTGAAAATCTGGGAAGCCAACGTCGCCGCGCATGAACTGGGCATCTCGCTCATTAAACCGGGGGTTCGGTGCAGCGAAATCACCGCCGAGATCAACGACTTCTTCGCCAGTCGCGATTTGCTGCAATATCGCAGCTTTGGCTACGGCCATTCTTTCGGCGTATTATCCCACTATTACGGGCGCGAAGCGGGCCTCGAACTCCGGGAGGATATCGATACCGTTCTCGAAGAAAACATGGTGATCTCCATGGAGCCAATGCTCACCCTCCCCGAAGGCTCACCCGGCGCGGGCGGTTACCGGGAGCATGACATTCTCGTCATCGGAAAAGATGATGCCGAAAACATCACCGGCTTCCCCTACAGCCCCGAGCATAACATCATCAGCTCCAGCTAATCTTCCAAATTGTCAAAATATCCCGGGGGTGTGCGCCCCCGGGCGCGAGGGGGCAGCGCCCCCTTTTCTTGATCTCCACAAGGCCCCCCGGAAAAATAAAACAAAAAACACTTTGACCTGTGAGAAAATGGTTGCACACTGGACTCAGACAAAAATAATATATCAGGGAGAAGATATGTCCAATGTTTCGATGACCGTAAACGGCAAAGCCGTTAGCGGGGAGGTTGAGGGGCGCACTTTGCTTTCCGACTTCCTGCGTGAAAACCTGCACCTGACCGGCACCCATATCGGCTGTGACACCAGCCAGTGCGGCGCGTGTAACGTGGATGTAGATGGCAAAATGATCAAATCCTGCACCATGCTGGCGCTGGAAGCCGATGGCGGCGATGTCACCACAATTGAGGGCATGGCCAATGAAGACGGCTCGCTTGGTGTTATCCAGGCCGCGTTTCAAGAGCATCACGGGCTGCAATGCGGCTTTTGCACTCCGGGTATGGTGATGTCGGCCTCTGCATTGCTGGCCGAGAATGCAAATCCGTCCGAAGCCGAAATTCGCAAGCACCTCGATGGTAACATCTGCCGCTGCACCGGCTACCACAACATCGTAAAATCCATTCAAGCCGCTGCAAGCGCGCTCAGCTAAGGGAGAAAGCATATGCCTAAAGACAACGGAATTGGCGCGTCCTCCAAGCGGCGCGAAGATGTCCGGTTTTTGACCGGACGCGGAAAATACACCGACGATATCACCCTGCAAGGGCAAACCTATGCCTGTTTTGTGCGTTCACAAGTGGCGCATGGGGTGATCAAATCCATCGACACCAGCGCCGCAGAGGCGATGCCGGGTGTTTTGGCGATTTTTACCGGTGAAGACTTCACCGAAGTTGGCGGCAACCCTGCTGGCTGGGCGATCAACAACCGCGATGGTTCCCCGATGAAGGAGCCCAAACGGCCGGTTCTGGCTCATGGCAAAGTCCGCCATGTAGGCGATGCCTATGCCGCTGTTGTGGCGGAAACACTGGCAGAAGCACAAGCCGCAGCCGAAGCTATCGACGCAGACATTGAAGAACTACCTGCAATTATCGACATGGCAGATGCGCTGGCCAATTCAGGCAACCGTGTGCATGACGAAATCGAAGATAACTGCTGCTTTGACTGGGGCTGGATCGAAGACAACCGTGAAGCGGTGGATGAAGCCATCAAAGGCGCACCTCACGTTACCACGCTAGAGCTCATCAACAACCGTGTTGCCCCCAACGCCATGGAAACCCGCGCCTCGATCGGCGAGTATGACCCGGGCACCGGTGACTACAAGCTCACAACCACTTCGCAAAACCCGCACCTTTCCAAGCTGCTGATAGCTGTATTTGTGATGGGCATCCCCGAGCA
>DFBP01000269.1:0-1907 GCA_002366685.1 Rhodobacterales bacterium UBA3077
CCGAACCGGCAATTGCCCAGCGGCAAAAAAAGCCGCTGCCGCGCCAAATATTAGAGCGGCGGAGCCAAGCCAGAATACCGGCGCGTTGCTCGCGTGTGGCAAGGGCGCCAGAACGGCAACGGAGATCAGGGTCAGGGCAACCCCGTCATAAAGCCGCGCGCTATCCATTGCCGGAATTCCGCGTGATGCCCCGCAACGTCGAAATAAATGCTTGCTGCTGTCGCTCGGGTAAAACCTCAACCAAAGTCTTGATCCGCTCCCGAAAATCCGCATCCCGAATATAGCGCAGCGCTATCGCTTCCCCTCCGCTTGGACTCTGCACCATTAGGGCAAGGTCTGCCCCGTGACCCAGCTTTGCGGAACCATCCAAATATCCGAAATTCTGCTCGGCAAGCCGCACTCGAAGCGCTGCCAGCCATTGCTCATTCGGACCGGTTTGATAAGAGCGTTCCAGCGCTGCATTCATCCCGTCAAAATCGCCGGTTTCGCGTGCAAAATAGGCCTGAGCAAACCAGCCATAGGCATCATAACGAGAGCTCGCAGTAATCGCTTTGCTGATCTGCAAACACTGCGCCAACAGGTTCCCCCGCCGCGCCCACGGCAGGAGCCGTCCTTCGACCGAACTTACGGCCGTCAGACAACCGTCCAGCAGCGCCGTATCAGAGGAGGTGGAAAGCGCCAGCGAGGGCAATTCACCATGGTTTAGCATCGATATATCGGCCTTTGCCGAAAATCCAGCCGCCCGCCATTCGCCCGCCAGCAGCCAAACTGACAGCGCGGCAAGCCCAAAAAACATCAGGGAGACCCCCCTGAAAACACTTGTGGTGGTGTTGGAAACCAACCGTTTGACCCTTCAATATCCGCGCGTAGCGTCACCCACCTCGCCCTTCCCTATAATTTTAATAAATCTGTTAAGAATTGCTTAACGGATAAGCGGGTAAATTCCGCTAAGGCCAATGCAATAGGGGGGATTCTCTTTGACCAAAGCCTCCTTTTATGGTGTCGTCGCAGCCGTTTGTCTGGCCCCTGTGCTTGCCCTGTCTCAAAGCAGCAACTGGCCGGACAGAATGGAACAGGCCGTCGGGTTTTGCCTGCAAAATGCGGGGCCTGAATGTGACTCCGCTGTCACAACGGTGCTCGCCGACCTCGCGCTTGAAAACAGCGCCCCGCAACCTATTTCGGATTTTGCCGCGATTTTTGCGTTTGCGGCTGATCCAACCCTGCCAGCCGATGTGCGTGCGGCCATCGCCCGCGCGTTAGCGCTCATCGCAAACGCCACAACTGACAGCGCACTTCGCACCCAAATTCTTGACATTGCCGCTTTGATCAATTCCGGCGAAAGCCTCCAGTTGGAAGCCGCCCGCCTTCTCGCCAGCCCGAACTAGAATCACCCGATGTTCGAATTCTTAGAATTCAATCAGCCGCGGCAGGCTCATTTGCCCTTCACGATAGGCTTCGAGCTCCTCGCTGTTCACAAAAGCCAGCAACCGCTTGTCGTCGGTCCAACGGTTTATCGCCGTACTCAAGCCAAAGCCAAAGCCCATTTCAAAGCGATACATCACAACCAGCGCGCCGCCAGCATAACCGGTATCATAAGCCTGCTGCCGGGAAGAGAACCGCAAAGCGCGCGGAATATGAAAGCCAACAACCCCAGATATATCGCGCTGTACCCCTCCCAAAAATGCCTCGGCACAAGCCGAAAGGCACTGCGCACCGCGTGGAACTACGGTGCGCAGGCCCCGCGCCCTGATCATTCGCCCAATCTCTATGCCCTCGATCAGATACCCGCCCTCAACCCGCAAAATCACGGTTTGCACATCGGGCGTTAACCGCTGCGCAAATGCTGCTGCGGCACCTGGTTCAAAATACCCTGTCAGCTCCAGCTCTTGAGCCCGCAGATTGCTCCC
>DFBP01000269.1:2041-3925 GCA_002366685.1 Rhodobacterales bacterium UBA3077
TCACTTGGTAAGGTTTGGTTAACCAATATGAATTATTTCTGTTTCAATTGCCAATCTGATGCGGGGGCAGCAGCTTTCAAATTGCCAAGCAACACCAAAATCGTTATCGCTAGCGCACCCACGCCGGTGCGTGGCGGCGCGGGCATGGCTCGGGGTAAACGCTGGCTTAAAGGCGCGCAAATGTCCGCTCTTACCTGTTTTAAATCTTACGATATCCGCGGTAAACTCGGTGTTGAGCTCAATGAAGACATCGCCTATCGCATTGCCGCGGCCTGTGCGGAGGTCCGGTCCCCCAAAACTGTGGTGCTCGGCTGTGACAGCCGCGCGTCAAGCCCCGGGCTCAAAGCTGCGCTGGTGCGTGGTTTTACAGATATGGGGGTTGATGTGCTCGATATCGGGATGTGCGGTACCGAGGAAGTCTATTTCGCCACAACTCATTTGGGTGCCGACCTCGGCATCGAGGTCACGGCTTCGCACAACCCTATAGATTACAACGGCATGAAGGTCGTCGGCCCAGGCTCCCGCCCGCTTGACCCAACCACCGAAATGGAGGCGATCCGCCTGCGCGCTGAAGCGGGCGCTTTCACACCCCATGTTCGCAAAGGCGAGGTCAAATCTGTTGACCCACGCGCCGATTTTGCGAGCAGGGTGTTGTCCTTTGTCAACACACCATCCCTCAAGCCTCTGAAAATAATCGTAAATGCCGGCAACGGTACTGCCGGCCCCACTTTTGATGCCATTCATGAACAACTTAAGTCCACCCAGGCTCCGCTTGAGTTTGTGACCATGGATCACAACCCCGATTCCGATTTCCCGAACGGAATCCCCAACCCGCTCCTGTCTGAAAACCAGCCCCGCACCGCCGCAGCCGTGCGCGCCCATAGTGCCGATTTCGGCGTCGCCTGGGATGGCGACTTTGACCGCTGCTTTTTCTTTGATCAAAACGGCCAGTTTGTTGACGGCTATTACATCGTCGGCCTGCTTGCCCGGCAAGCAATTGCCGCCAACCCGGGGGCCAGCATCATCCACGATCCGCGCCTTGTCTGGGACACCCGCGAAATTGTTGCCGAGGCGGGGGGCGTCGCGGTCCAGTCCCGCGTTGGCCATGCGTTTATCAAGCGTGTCATGCGCGAAACCAATGCCGTTTACGGTGGCGAGATGAGCGCCCACCACTATTTCAGAGATTTCATGTATTGCGACAGCGGCATGATCCCGTGGCTGCTGATCGCCGAACTGGTTTCGACCACCGGCACCCCGCTCGGGGATCTGGTCAAAGCCCGCCAAGCCCGCTTCCCGGCATCGGGTGAGATCAATTTCACCATTGCCGACCCTGCCAAAGCCCTTTTAACGGTCGAAGCCACACTCGCAGGGGAAGCTATTGAAATCTCCTATGCTGACGGTCTCAGCATGGATTTTGGCCAATGGCGGCTGAGCTTGCGCCGCTCCGGCACCGAGCCATTGGTGCGCCTGAATATTGAATCCCGCGGCGACGCAGCGCTCGTGCGGCAACAACTTTCAAGGGTCAAATCCCTCCTGATGGAATAGGCGCATATGGCAGTATCCCCCCAAATTTCCATCATTACTGCCGCTTACAATATCGAAGATTTCGTCGAAGCAACCCTCGCTTCGGTGGCGGGCCAAAAGCAAGCCAGCACCGAATACATATTCATTGACGGCGCCTCAACCGATTCAACGCTCCGCATCGCGCAGCGCTATGCGGATAGCATCGACCATCTGGTTTCCGAACCCGATCAGGGCCAATACCACGCCATCACCAAAGGGGCCGCACGCGCCAGTGGCGAGATCATGGGCTGGATCAACGCTGATGATATCCTGATGCCGTGGGCGCTCTCAACCGTTAAAGAGATATTTAACACCTTCCCC
>DFBP01000219.1:0-389 GCA_002366685.1 Rhodobacterales bacterium UBA3077
CGTTATAAGCGAAACACCACCGCCTTCGGCACACTCGTCATCAGCCCCTAAGCGCAAGCTGGATGGAGAGTTGAAGGATTGATTGCCGGTATCGGTAGTGGCAATGATCGCGTTTGTTACATATCCGTCCTGCCCGAAATTAATTTTGCAATCAGCCACAATGATCGTGTTTTCCACCGTCAAGTTGTCCGGTAAATCCATACCCTTGTTTGGACAATCAATCACATTGATCGCACCACCTACCAACTGGTCAGCCGTTAGCGGATTTGATGGAGAAATGGTTATCTCATTCACAATGGCCGTGCCTTCACCCGGCACATCGGTTTCGATAAGTATTTCGTTACCGTCGTCGTCGGTGCCGGTGACATACCGCGTGATATAGTCTGGCA
>DFBP01000219.1:503-3562 GCA_002366685.1 Rhodobacterales bacterium UBA3077
GTATAATCTGTGCCTTTTAATGCCAGCATTCCACCATTTTCCAGAAGCGCGCTGTTTGGCATCGAAACTCTGACACCACTGCCGAACAGGACATGGTCATTCACGTTAACCCCTTGGTTTCCGTGCATGCAAAATCCGTTTACAAAATCGGCGTTCGAGGCAATATCAACAATACCGCCGGCAATAAACCCGCCATTGAAGCACCAGGGCGTATCCCGCACGAAGACCGAAGAGGTCGCGACTTTCCAATAATCAAAACCGATAAGCTTTAGAATAAATGTCGGCACAACATTGCCAACATCGCCATCAAGCCGAGCCGTAACCGCAACAGCTTTGAGCAGAGGGTTGCCCGAGGCATCAACACTGGATGCCGTTATATTGCTGGTACTTGAGTCCCAATATCCTACAACCACGTCAGATTCTTGTAGAGCGACTCCATATTTGCTTTCCGGCGCGTTTTCCAGCAGGGTCGCAATCGCAATTTCACTTGTAGTTCCGACCAGCCCGCTTTCTCCGGGGAAAACCATACTGATAGCCGCAGCATGGGCTGAAACATCGGTTGCGGCTTGCAGCCGTTGTTTGACTGACCAGACATTGGAAGCATCAATCGCCAAACCGCCGACGCCAACGCAAATTATCGCAAAAAGCATGGCAAAGGCGCTGCCAGCACCGCTTTCGTCAGCCAGTTCTTTCGAAATGATTGAGTTTTTCAGGAGTGTCATTGTTAGACCTCAAAAGGGTTCCAGGTGCTGTTGGATGGTGACCGATATGTCCCCGTCGGTGAAAGCACTCACGATATTAAAAGGGCTTACATCTGAAATAGCTACGGTAAAAGTTGCAGTAGCAACGTCTCCATCGCGGCCCAATTCCACGGTTGTTTCATCGCTCCAGCTTGCCGCCATACGCTCTCGTGCGTTTGCCAGAGCAACATCATCCTTAATTCCAGCGGACATCTGTCGCGTGGTGTCACGCGCGATGCTCCAAAGGTTTGCTTGGGTGAGGAACAAAACACTGGCATCGACCGTGATGGCCAGAATCAGAACGAAAACAGGAACCCAGAGCACGAATTCGATGGTGACCGCCGCTGATTCGTCTTTGGCGAACCTCGAAATTGCCGATTTGATAGACGCCATTGGCGGACTGAGGCGGGTGTTTTTTTTGTGTGTATTCAAAACGAAACAATCCTCGAGCTTCAATTTATGACTAAAAGGATACTCATTATCTTATCCGCAGCAAAATGAACCGCGATGTGACAAGTTGCAGCGTTTGTTTCGCTTTCATGGTTGAAACCGGAACAATCACCGCTCATTGCACGTGCATCTTACTAAATTTTTGCAACAATTGGAAGCAGTTATATAAAAAGGTTAATATCCGGTAGCTAAATTTGGCCAATTTCTAGCAAGTTAGCTGTCTTTATGGGCATAAATTCGCGACACGATTCATGTCGCATAGCACTAACCACCTGTTAAGACAGCGAAAATAGCCAAGCCCCCCAGATGCCAAGTGAAATGAACGGGCCAAGGGCTATGGGTTGGTTAAATTTCCGTTTTCCGGCAATGACACCAACTAAAACAAATAGCAAACCAGCCGCAAATGCTGAAATCGTAGCCGCGTAGATGCCCTGCATACCGAGCCAGACTGTGGCTGCGCTCAGGAGTTTAACATCTCCGAATCCAATTGCCTGATTTTTTGACATATATTTGGCGACCGCAGAAATGGTATACATAACAATCAGTACAATTGCCGTATCAAGCAGCCTTTGGCTCAAGGCTTCGGGATTGGTGACGAGAACCAAAACCAGCCCAGCCAGTGCAATCAAAATAACGTTTATGTTGGGGATTCGATGCCCCTCCAAGTCAACCGTACAAATCCAGATCAGATTTCCCGCCAGAAAAAGAGTAAATGTGAAGGGGACGGGAGCAAAGGCAGGGGAAATCACCAAATAACCGGCGATAAACGCGATTGACCAAATCGAAAGGCCAAGGATTTGTTTTGACATCATGTTTGTTTTAACCATTCTTGTCTGATCCGCCTTAATTCATTGGGAGGGCTTATCCCTTTTCCAGATTAAGGTGCGCCACAAAATCATATTTGTCACCGCGGTAAATTGACTGTGTAAATTCCACAACCCGTCCGTCGGGCAAATAAGAGGTGCGCTCGATTATCAAAACAGCCGCACCTTCCTCGACATCGAGGAGCTCGGCATCTTCACGGCCGAGATTTCCGGCCGATATTCTTTGAATGGCATGGGTTGGCCGCACTCCCAAGCGCCCCAATGTCTCATAAAGAGAGCTTTCTACCTCCAGCGGATTAGGGAGAATGTCGGGAGAGAGAGACGCGCGCTCGATCGCCAGTGGGGTGCCATCGGCACTACGCATACGGGCAATCCTGACCACAGAATCAGGGTCAGCGAGATCTAGCGCCTCGACTTCCTGCTCAGTAGGCCGAAAGAGTCCGCGCTCCAGCCAGACAGAGCTGACCTTCATGCCACGGTGCCCCATATCTTCGGTAAATGAGGTGAGGGTTGAGAGGGATTGCTCAACGCGGGTTTCGCGCGGCGCAACAAAAGAACCGCTTCCCCGTCGCTGGATGATCAGTTTGGACTCCACAAGCGCTTCAATAGCCTTGCGAACGGTAACGCGGGAAAGGCCGGTCATTGTCGCGATATCGCGTTCCGGCGGGAGGTGGGTATCTGGCGGGATGTTCCCGGAAATTATGGCATCTTCAATTCGGCGACGAAGTTGCAGATAGCGCGGGCCACGTTGTGGGCTCAACCAGCTTTGCGGCGAGAAAAATTCGGCGAGATCCATCGGTTGCTTTGACCTTGGCTTGGTATGATGCCTATTCAATACCATTTGTGGGGCTGTTGCACCAGAAATTTATCAGCGCCTTGACCGTTCGGATAAATCACCATATATGGTGCCTTGAGAGGATGGCGCGGGCGAACGCCTCGCCAACCCGGTCAGATCCGGAAGGAAGCAGCCGTAACGAGTCCCGTTTGGGTCGATGTCCAGCCTCTCACCCAAATTTAACGCCTGTAGAGGAGGAAATTTATGATT
>DFBP01000288.1:0-3172 GCA_002366685.1 Rhodobacterales bacterium UBA3077
GGAATACGGCGGCTCGGGCCTTGGTCTTACCGAGGCCTCCATTGTGATGGAGGAAATTAACCGCTCGGGGGGCAATGCAGGCCATTGCCACGGGCAGATGTATAACATGGGCACATTGTTGCGGCACGGCTCAGCGGCGCAAAAGACAAAATACCTGCCCGGCATTGCTTCGGGTGCGCTGCGCCTGCAATCCATGGCCGTGACCGAACCGACGACGGGCACTGACACCACAAAGCTAAAGACAACGGCGGTGAAAAAGGGCGACAAGTATGTGATCAACGGCCAGAAAGTCTGGATCAGCCGCCTTCAACACTCCGACCTGATGATCCTGCTTGCCCGCACGACACCTTTAGCCGAGGTCAAACGCAAGTCTATGGGTATGTCGATTTTCATCGTCGATCTGCGGGAGGCAATCGGCAACGGCATGGATATCCAGCCGATTGCCAATCTGGTCGGCCATGAAACCCACGAAGTGTTCTTCGACAACCTCGAAATCCCCGCCGAAAACCTGATCGGTGAAGAAGGGCGCGGGTTTTACCACATCCTTGACGGGCTGAATGCTGAACGCACATTGATTGCTGCGGAATGTATTGGGGACGGCTACTGGTTCATCGATAAAGCCCGCAGCTATGCCAATGAACGCGTGGTATTTGACCGGCCCATCGGTCAAAATCAAGGTGTGCAGTTTCCGATTGCGAAATCTTTTGTTGCGATAGAGGCCGCCAACTTGATGCGGCTTGAATCCTGCACACGTTTTGACGCCGGTCAGGACTGTGGCGCGCAGGCCAATATGGCAAAACTGCTGGCCGCCGATGCCAGCTGGGAGGCGGCAAATGCCTGCCTCCAGACCTTTGGCGGCTTTGGCTTTGCCCGCGAATTTGACGTAGAACGCAAATTCCGCGAAACCCGTCTTTATCAGGTTGCGCCGATTTCTACCAACCTGATCCTGTCTTATGTGTCCGAGCATATTCTTGATATGCCGCGCTCATTCTGAATGAAATTGCGGGGTTCATTTGATCTGAATCATTGCGCCAAACATCCAAGGATGCAAACTTTCCACGCCATTTTCGCAATTTAATTAAAGGAGAAATATAATGGGAAGACTTCAAGGTAAGACCGCACTGATTAGTGGTGCGGCGAGTGGAATGGGTGCAGCCGAGGCCAAAATGTTTGCCGCACAGGGGGCAAAGGTTATCGTTGCAGATGTTAACGATGCCGGGGCCAAAGCCGTGGTTCAGGACATCACCGCCGCAGGTGGCAGTGCCATTGCTGTACATCTGGATGTCAGTGACGCCGCAAACTGGGACACGGCAATCGCCGAGGGTGTAAAGGCTTTGGGCGATATTAGCGTTCTGGTCAACAATGCCGGTATAATGATCATGAAGCCGGTACAGGACACTACGGAAGAAGAATGGGACAAGATTTTTTCTATCAACGCCAAAGGGGCGTTTCTGGGAACCAAGGCTGTTCTGAACAGCATGAAAGCCGCAGGCGGCGGCTCGATTATTAATATATCGTCGATCTATGGCCTCGTTGGGGCGCCTTCTGCGGCGGCCTATCAGGCGACAAAGGGGGCAGTGCGGCTTTTAACCAAGGGAACGGCAGTGGATTATGCGCCTTTCAATATCCGGGTTAACTCGATCCATCCGGGTTTAATTGTCACAGGCATGACCGAAGATTTACTAAAAGATCCGGAGACAACCAAAACGCTACTTGGCCCCACCATTCTGGCGCGCACAGCCCAACCGGAAGAAGTGGCCAATGCCGTGTTGTTCCTCGCTTCGGACGAGGCGTCCTTCATGACAGGCTCGGAATTAGTTGTTGATGGCGGCTATACTGCACAATAAACTCGGCTACAGGACGGGCAACGCTTGGCCGTCCTGTTCGCTAGCCACGCTCGTTTTAGGGGAACCGCTTTGAAAAACCTTCTTGATATAGGTCCCCTTAAACGCTGGATTGGCAAAACCGAAACAGCGCAGGATTACCTGACGTACTCGCTGGTTGATCGTTTTAGGGCTACCCTTGACCCGTTCTTGTGGTCCGGCGGAGATATACCATTGGGTCTTCACTGGTGTCTTGCGCTGCCCACCACCCCAACGGCAGAACTGTCAGCCGACGGGCACGCGAAAAAGGGCGAGTTTCTGCCGCCTGTTCCACTACCCTCACGGATGTGGGCAGGTGGCGAGGTTATCCACCACCAAAGCTTCACACCAAACGCGCCCGTAACCCGTATTTCAACCATTAACGACATCTTTGCCAAAAAGGGCAAAAGTGGAGATTTGGTTTTTGTCACGGTCGGGTCTAAATATTATTCAGATGACCGTTTGTGCATCACCGAGCGGCAAGATCTGGTTTTCCGCAATCACTCCACGCTGAACAAACCTGCCACCGCTACCGCCACGCCAGATACATCAACGACGCGGCAAGATACGCTAACGCCGGACCCAGTATTGTTGTTTCGCTATTCGGCCCTGACGTTTAACTCACATCGTATCCACTATGATCCGGATTATGCCCGAGACGAGGAAGGCTACGCGGGTCTCGTGGTGCATGGCCCCTTGCAGGCGACACTGCTGTTAAATCTGGCCGCCAGGAAAGCCGATAAACCGCCGCATCGTTTTGCCTTTCGCGGCTTGGCCCCTGTCACCCACGGCATCCCGATCGAGCTTCACCAAGCCACCGAAAACACCGATGAAACAGTCTGGTGCCAGACCACAGATGGCACCAAAAGCTTTACAGCAACCTACAGCGATACCTAGGTCAGTCGTCTTTCTGATTAAGAAGCAGTGTGGCATCCTCGGGTAACGAGTCTACTATTTCAACGCTATCCGCACGAATACGCGCCGACTTCTGGAAAGCCTCTGCCGCTGCTTTACTGGCCTCGGCCTTATCTGCGCCTTGCTCCAAAACCAGACGTAGGCGCAATGTATCGCGGTCCTGTTCGCGTGTAACGACCGCTTGCCCAGCAACGGCACCGGATACAGCAATCACAACTTCCTCGATAGCCCGAGGATAAACGAAGATTTCCCGCACCTTCACTGCCGCACCAACGCGCCCTTGAATGGCCGAAATCCGAGTGACCCTGCCATCATCCGCCGCTTCCAGTGCAAAGGCGCTGTCGCCTGTTCCAAACCGGATCATCGGCCAACTGGCATCCCGCGCCGTAACCACA
>DFBP01000288.1:3324-3562 GCA_002366685.1 Rhodobacterales bacterium UBA3077
TTTCCACGCATCGCGGCCATAGATCTCGATCACCGTATCGGCCAAAGCCAGAAAAAACGCGGTGCTGGCACAGATCGACGTGACACCGGTTTCTACAATTATCTGCGCCTGCAATTCGCGGTTACCAGTACCACCTGGAATAACGGTCGCCCCTGCGGCCTGCGCCGCCTCGTCAAATAGCAAACCGGCAGGCACCAGATGATAGGCCCAAGTGTTAAGAATAATGTCGCTTGAAGTA
>DFBP01000234.1:0-243 GCA_002366685.1 Rhodobacterales bacterium UBA3077
GCGCGCGGTGTGATTTAAGGGTTGTGGTTATTCCCAAAGGCTCGGGTTTTTTCCCTCTAGCACATGTCGCTCGAAACGTTCACGTGTGAACCGCTGGAAACCTTCTTCATGGAAGGCGCCTGAAGTCAGGTATTCAAGTGCGGAGGCATAGTGGAACGGCTTGAAGTAGCCGGGCATCCGAAAGGCCTCTGCGAGGTCTTCACTTTCTGCACCTGCGTTTTCAGCGGCAAAAAACACTAAAGT
>DFBP01000234.1:304-3988 GCA_002366685.1 Rhodobacterales bacterium UBA3077
ACAATGCGGTCGCCCCATAAATTGAGTTGTACGGTCAGGAAGTGTTCTGCCTGATATTCACTGATCTCGGGGATCGCGTAATTCACCTCGTGAAGCTCTCTGCAATAGGGGCAGCCGCGTTGTTCAAATATTACAACCAAGCCTTTGCCTTCGTCGGCGGCATCTTGCAAGTCCGGCCCCATCTCCAGGAACGAATCGTAAAACCAAAGCTGTTTGTGCAAACCGTCGTCGCCAATTTCCTGAGCAACTGTTGGTAGTGCCAAAGGCGCGAGCAACGCGGCAGCAAATAGTGAGCGTCTTGAAATCATAGTGTATCCTCCCGTTTTCCGAGCCTTAACACGGATTTTGATTTTCGCATAATCAGGATTTCGTGGGTTCGTCTTCAAAGACAAACCCAGCTTCTTCCATGAGCCGGTTGGAATTGGATTCAACAACATCTTCCAATTCTACCAGAAACTCTTTCAACGGTTTTCCCGCCGGAATGATTGGCAGAAATTCCATTACAGCCACGCCAGGCTTGCGATAAGGGCTGCGCCGCGCCCAGAAAACGCCGGTGTTGGTGGCTGCGGGTGCGCAATCTTGCCCGAAACGATCATAAAGAACAGCGGCACCCACTCGGTAAGGCTTGGTTACGCCTGGCAATACCCGGGTTCCTTGTGGATAAATCACCGTTTGACCAATTTCTTTTTCATGACCCTTTTCGATTGATTTAACCATGCTTTTGACCGCACCGCCTTTTTTGTTTCTGGCTATCGGCGTTGCACCGACACGCAGCGCATAAAACCCGACCACAGGTGCAAAAATCAGCTCTCGCTTCATGATGAATTTTGCGCGGGGCAGGATATACATCAACATCATGGCATCGAGAAAAGACATGTGTTTGGAGCAGACGATAACCTCGCCTTTCGGAACTTCGCCGCGGAATTCTACATGCAGGTTGCAAATAACCTTGAGATACCAGAAAACTATGCGGCAATAGGCTTTGGCGACCCAATAAGCACCATCTACCGACCAGATCGCCAGCGGCGAAAGCAGAACGCCATGAACCAGCATAGTTGAATACATAAGGAAATCAAAAACGAGTGACCGGATACGAAGCATAAAAAAACCTTATGTCACACTATGAAGATGATAACGTGCCGCCATTCTAGACGCTATAAAAGCTGATACGGCAACCAGAAGCGGGACAAGGAGAGAATAAGCCCAATCCAGTCCACTAATGGAAAGACCGGAAAGGAGCCCGTTGCTCTCGGGTTGGGTCGGGAATGTCAGCACTGCCAGTAAGGCAAGGATCATACCGGCGACCGCGCCCATCGTGGCGCGCAGCGTAATACGGCGCACAAATGCCTTGGCTATATAGGAATCCCGCGCGCCCAACAGGCGCAATGTTCGGATAATACTCTGATTCGATGCCAAGGCGCTATTCGCGGAAAGCACCACAATAATGACCGTAATCAACCCGGTAAGAGCCAACGAGATAGCCACCATTATGCGAAGTCGTTTCGAAGCCTTGATGACGGGTTCACGCCAATAACTGTGGTCGTCCAGCGTTGCCCCGGGTGCCTCGGATTCAAGCCTCAATCTGAGGCTTTCCAGATCGGCACCCTCCTCCGAAAACTGAACGTCAATCAATCTTGGAACCGGCAATGTACCTGCGGGCAGATCGTTACCTAACCACGGCTCCAACAAGTTCAGTTGCTCCGACTCGTCGATTATTTTTGCGCTGTCTATGCCGGATGAAGTGGTTAACACGCGCATTGCCGCCTCGGTTTGGGCGTCGAGCTCGGACTCAGCGGCAACAATTTGAACGGTTGCGGTGCGAATGAGTTCAAGCGACCAGTAATCAGCTAACCGCCCGACCGCGATGGATAGCGTAAGCGCAAAAACGGCGATAAAGGCCATAGCCGCCGAGGCAAAACCGGTGAGCCAAGCGGCATTTCCTCTGGGAGGCACGACCTGATCGGAGGCAACCTCTCCGAACAGGAACGACAGTGGATTCAGGTTCATAACTGTGCTCCCGCCAAATCGAGCTGGCCGCCTTTCAGGCGCAGCACACTGGCAGGAACGCGACCTTTGATCGAGCGGATCAAATTTAGGTCATGTGTTGCAAGCAAAATGGTTTTACCCATCTTGTTGAGCTCCACAAGCAAGGTCAGCAAGCGCTGGCCCATTTCCCAGTCAACATTACCGGTCGGCTCGTCTGCCACGATCATGTCCGGGTCCATTATCACAGCGCGGGCCAATGCCAGCCTTTGGCGCTCCCCGCCTGAAATTTCTTCGGGGAAGGCATCTGCCCGGTGGTCCAAGTCCACCCAGGCAAGTAGATCTTCAAGGTTTTCCATGTTGTCCTCAATGTTTTTCCCGGCCACCAGAAGGGGCAGAGCAATGTTTTGTCGAACAGTCAAATGGTTAAGGAACTGGCAATCTTGATGCACAACGCCGATCCGGCGCCGCATCTGGGTGATTTGCTCACGGTTGAGCTTCGTTACGTCTTGCCCGAAAATCTCCAGCTTCCCGGAATCAGGCATAAGGGAAAGATAGCACAACTTGAGCAGGGTTGTCTTCCCTGCACCCGAAGGGCCGGTAAGAAAGTGAAATGAGCCCGCCGCAAGCTCCTGTGTCACATTCTCTAAAATGGCACGAGAGCCATAGCTATATCCGGCGTTTTCGAGCGAGATCACTAAAAATTTCCTCCAATTTTGCAGACAATCACATTTTGACACGCTAAGCTCAAGCCCTAAGCCTTTGATCCACTTTGAAGACCTTGCATTGAACAGTACAAAGATTAATAGTTAGAATCTGGTGGCAAAAAAAATACAGGACCAATTACAATGCGGATTACATGCCCAAACTGCCAAGCAACTTATGAAGTTGGCGAATCTGACATCCCGGAAGACGGGATTGAGGTGGAATGTAGTGCATGCCTGAACCGCTGGATGCAAATGCCAAAAAGCGAAGAAATTGCGCCTGAACCGGAACCCGAATCACCACCTGTGGAACCGAGTGTAGAGCCAGCGCAGCCGGAAATGGAAGACGAAAGCGCAAGCACAGAGCCTGAAATCAGTCCGGAACCTGAATCACCTGAGCCGGAAAGGGTCGAAGACGTATTTGATGGCGCTCCTACAGCAGAAAATGAAGAACGAATCGCTGAGGTGGCCCCAATTTTCCGCGAGACAACCGATGCACCGGACGAGCCCGATCTAGAGGCATTGTCAGACGATATTGGTAAGGACCTCAGGAGCGAAGGCGCCCCTTCTTCTGGGTGGCGTGTGCCGCGCCCGCCAGAAAGAGATCCGGAAGCCGTAGACCCGTTGGACGAAATTCTCGCAGCTACGGAAGCGGACAAAAAGGTTGCAACACCGGAAATTTCCGATGACCTAGACTCTGATGAAGAAACCGGGGAGCCGCTGGAGGCGCTTGAGACAGAAGAGCTTATCGAAACGGCCTCCAGTGTAGAGGAAGCCATCGAGGTTGATTCGGAACCCGAGGAAGAAGAAGCGCCGGAAACGGAGCCAGTATCGGCACCATCCGGACCTGAAATCGAGCCAGAAGCCGAGGCGGAAACCGAATCGGAGCTGGTTCAGGAATTGGAGGTGGATTCCCCTGATTCATTAGAGGCCGATGAAGGACTTCCGGACCCTGACGTTTTATCAGAGCCCTCAACGCCCGAGGCAGCAGAAAACA
>DFBP01000234.1:4028-6830 GCA_002366685.1 Rhodobacterales bacterium UBA3077
GACGAAGTCGCCCGGATAGAGGAGCCGTCTGGCAAAACCGAATCGGATGCAGATGAAGCCAGTCCCGAAACCCAGCCGGTTGAAGATGTAGTGCCCGTCGAGGCCCCACATTGGAGTGAGGCTGTTCACGCTTCAAAACCAGAAACGGTTCAAGAAGAAGCGCCTCTGGCAGAAGATGCACAGAAGGGAATGGAGAATCTGATCCGCGATCTTTCGGAAGGCGCGAGCACAGCGCCCGCGCAGCCGGAAGCCGAAATGGCGGAGATGCCTCTGGAAGAACCTGAATCTGAGGAAGATCTTGTTCATCCTTGGAGTGGAGAGGTTGCCCCAACGATTGAAGACGAGGCACCAGAAGCGCCGGAGGATAAGATTGCGCCGTCGGAAATTGTAGGTGCAACAGAGGCTGAAGATACCGAAAGCGCCGAAGACGACGCCGGAGGCGATGAGTTCGAATGGGAAGAAGTAAGCGAGCCTGAACACGATGAAGCGCTCGAATTTGACCCGGAACCAGAAGAAGATTCGATCGAATCCGAGCATATTGCCGCAATTGCTGCGCAAAATAGCGGGGAACTTCACCCGACCAACCCCGAGGTATCCAATGTAATTCAGGCCGTCATTCCTCAGGCTCCGAACGCAACGATATCAAGCCGCCCGCCGCAGACATCAAGGCCCAAACCCGGCAAACCTACCCCGGTAGAATCTGCGGAAGATATCGAAGCCGCCATCCGGGCACAGATGTCTTCGATTGAAAAACCGAAAGACAAGCCAGAAGATAAAGCCGACGAAGTAAAATCCGGATTATTTGGAAAAATAGGACGGGCTAAAAAGGCACCTGAACCGGAAGCCGAACCTTCAATAGAAGAAATCCAGCCTTCAAAGAACCCGCTCAAGGACGCGTTGCTTGAAGCAAATGAGAAAGAGCGTGCGCCACGATCGGGCAAGCGCACGGGTTTTTATCTTGTTATTTTTGTGTTTCTCACACTTTTGGCTGTCTATCTGTTTGGCGACCAGTTTTCTGCATGGGTTCCTGCAATTGCGCCTTATATCGAGACCTATTCGAATTTGGTCGATAGTTTGCGAGCCGTGACACAGCGGCTATTGGATTCGGTTTTGGGCGGGTAGCCCGACCAAACCCTTAAATAGCTGTTTTCAAGCTTTCGGAGATATAGATTTCCCTGAGGCGTTTGGCGGTTTCCCCAACCTGTCCGTCACCGATCCGAGCGTTGTCGATCTCGACGACCGGGCCAACAAACGTGGTCGCCGATGTCACGAAAGCTTCTTTTGCGGCCTTGGCTTCCTCGATGGTGAACGGGCGTTCTTCAACCTTGATCTGGGCTTCGGCTGCATAGCGCAAAACTGCGGCACGGGTGATTCCCGACAAAATATCGTGGGACAGATCGCGGGTCACTATTGTGCCATCCTGCTGCACAATGTAGGCGTTGTTGGATGTGCCTTCGGTCACATACCCGTCTTCGACCAGCCATGCGTCATCAGCACCGGCGGCTTTGGCCGCCATTTTCCCCAGAGAGGGCGCGAGCAATTGCACGGTTTTGATATCACGGCGACCCCAGCGAATATCGGGGATCGAGATCACCTTCATGCCGGTTTTAACAAAGGGTGAATCAACAATATTTTTGGCTTGCGTGAACAACACAAGAGACGGCTCAACCCCCACGGGGAACGCAAAATCACGATCCGCAGCGCCGCGGCTTACCTGCAAATAAATCAGACCCTCGGTCAGGTTGTTGCGCGCCATCATCTCGCGGTGAATGGACTCAAGCTCTTCAATTGTGCAAGGTGCCTTCATGTCGATCTCGTCGAGTGACCGGACCAGGCGCGTGGCATGGCCAGCGAAATCGAGCATTTTACCGTCAATGATCGAGGTCACTTCGTAAACGGCGTCCGCCATTAGAAAACCACGATCGAAAACCGAGATCTTGGCGTCTTCCTCTGGCAGGTATTCGCCGTTTACATATACAATTCTGCTCATGCTTATCCCCATAATTCCGGTGTTGGCGGGTAAACCCCGCGCTCGTCATAGCGTAAAGGCGCGGCGCGGTCACGCGCCAAAAGCAACGGGCCGTCGAGATCGACAATCTTTGCCCCCTGCGCCACAAGCATAGCCGGTGCCATCGCAAGAGATGTACCAACCATGCAGCCAACCATCAGGTCATAGCCCTCGGCCATGGCGGCATCGCGGAGTGCCAGAGCTTCCGTCAGCCCTCCGGTTTTATCGAGCTTGATATTGGCCATGTCATATTTGCCTTTAAGGCTTGGCAGGCTTGCGCGGTCATGGCAGCTTTCGTCAGCGCAAACGGGCAGCGGGCGCTTGATCTCGGCGAGCATATCATCAGCGCCAGCGGGCAGTGGTTGCTCTACCACTTCAACGCCAAGACGCAGCAAAGCGGGGGCAAGCTCGGAATATATCTCGGGTGTCCAGCCCTCGTTTGCATCTACAATAATACGGGTTCGGGGAGCGCCCCGCCTTACCGCCTCAAGCCGGCTCATATCGCCCTCGCCGCCGAGTTTGATTTTCAGAAGGGGGCGCGCGGCATGCTTTGCAGCCTGAATCTCCATCTGCTCTGGGCTTTCCAGTGAAAGCGTATAGGCAGTAATCATAGGCTGTGGTGCGGGAATGCCGGCGAGCTCCCATACGCGCTTTCCTGCCACTTTGGCTTCCCAGTCCCAAAGCGCGCAATCAACGGCATTGCGAGCCGCGCCAGATGGTAGGGCCTCCTGCAGTTCGGCACGTGTTATCCGTGGTGGCAGGCTCTCGATTTGTGCGATCACCGATGCAACGCT
>DFBP01000224.1 GCA_002366685.1 Rhodobacterales bacterium UBA3077
TTGGAATTCCAGGAATGTCGTGGGGCGACCGGCTCGTATTTCCCATCACCCAAGTGTTTACGGACCAGCCCGTAGTGCTCAACATAGTCGATGATCTCCAGATAGGAGATCGCCACCAGGGCTTGAAGGGCAAACAGCGCAACGCCGCCAAATCCGCCGATGATCGCAGCCAAGGTCAGGCAAGCCAGCGCCCCGCCGCCATAACGCCAAAAGGGATTTGAAAAATCGTGCACCGCGTGGCCGCGTTTTTTCTGCCGCTCGGCCTCTACGTGCCATGCAGATTTAAGGCTGCCGATCATGGCGCGGGGTAGAAAATGATAGATGTTTTCATTGTATTTGGCGGTGACCACATCCCGCGGGGTGCCGACATAGCGGTGGTGCACCAGCACATGCTCGGTGCGAAAGTGGCCGTAAAGCACGGTTGCGAGGAGGATATCGCCCAACGTGCGCTCAACTTTGTTTTTCTGGTGGATCAGTTCATGGGCATAGGTAATGCCGACCCCGCCCGCCACCGCGCCTGTCGCCAGCGCCAGAAAGATACTTTCCAGCGTTGAAAGATGGTCAAACCAGAAAATCGCGATCAGGGAGCCAAACACGACCATGATCTGCATCGGAATCCATATCCAAGTGATCATCCGGTGCCAGAACAGGGCTGAATCCTCGGCATCCGGGCTCAGGTTCTCACGGCTGAGGCCAAAGAAACGGTCCATGACCGAGGTGATGCCGGTTGAATAAAGCGGGACCAGCGCAATCCACCAGCCGCCCATTGTGACAGAGAAGAGCCATAGCGGGATAAAAACCAGTGACACCCAGAAAGGCAACGCATTTGAAAGGTTTGGAGTGGCTTTGGTATTCATTCTCGTTCCCGATTGGCGCAATAGCTCGCAGTTTGCCGCAGCGCGCCCGATCAATCAATGTCGCATATCAAGAAAGCATGCCATGCCCAGCCAGATAGGCTTTGCGCATAATGCTTGGCAGGCTGTTCGGATCTACAGGGGGCGTAAACGTGCCAGCCTGAGGGTTCACCTCACCTGCAAGTGTTACGAAAAGAGTTAACTCCAAGTGAAAATGTGTGAATACATGGCGAATTTCATCGCTTGACCGTGTCCAGTCCGCCTCAAACGGCGGCGCAAATTCGGCACCAGATTCGAGCCAGTCACTGCCAACAAGCCCTTGCATACCCCCTAAAAGCCCGCGCGGGGGGCGGGTTTCAAGCAGCACATGCCCGTCATGCCGCTTGGCAAAATAAACAATGCCGCGCCGCGTAGGCTTGGGTTTTTTCGGGGAGCGTTTTGGCAACTCGGGCGCCGTGCCGGCTTTTAAAGCAGCACAGTTTGATTTGAGAGGACAATCCGCACAGCGCGGATTTTTTGGTATGCAAATTGTAGCCCCGAGGTCCATCAGCGCTTGGGCGTGGTCACCGGCCCGCAGCTCTGGGGTAAGCTGCGCGGCGCGGGTTTTTAGCTTGGGTTTTACGGCAGGAAGGGGGTCAGGCTCGTTAAATAAGCGCGCCATAACCCGCTCGATATTGCCGTCAACAACTACCGCAGGCTCGCCAAAAGCGATGGCGGCGATGGCAGCAGCCGTATAGGGTCCAACCCCCGGCAGAGCCAGCAACCCTGCCTCTGTGTCAGGAAAAACACCACCATTTTCGGCCACCACCCGGGCGCATTTAAGCAAATTGCGCGCGCGCGCATAATAGCCAAGCCCGGCCCAAGCGGCCAAAACGGCGTCATCTGGCGCGGCTGCCAGCGCCTGCACATTTGGCCAACGGGCCATAAAATCCGCGAAATAGGGTTTGACCGTTGTAACCGTTGTTTGCTGAAGCATGATCTCGGAAAGCCAAACCGCGTAGGGGTCCGCCAATTGCGCCAAGCCGGGTGGCACCCGCCACGGCAATTCTCGCGCATTGGCATCATACCATTTGAGCAATTTTCCACCGATTTCGCTGGCTTCACACATTCGTTATCCCGAAATTGCAAGGCTGGGGGATGGCATTCACCCGCAAAGCCGTTAAAGTCTGGGCAAGTTAATCGGAGATTCCATGCAAGGCAACACGCGCAAAACCAACCGACGCTATAGTCGCGGTTTTACCCATACAGCTAGCCTGATCGAGAAACGGGTGCAAAAAACCGGCAGCGCACGTGGCTTTGCCCAGATGCGCCTGCTCACCCATTGGGACGAGATCGTGGGCGCCGATATCGCCGGCATCGCACGGCCGGTCAAGGTGAGTTATGCGCGGCAGGGAATTGGCGCGCGGCTTACCTTGTTGGCCCGCCCGGCCCATGCACCCGAGCTGCAAATGCAGCTACCGCGCATCAAGGAGCGCGTGAATGCCAGCTACGGCTACAGCGCAATTTCCGATATTCGAATTACACAGACAGGAGACGCCCTAGGTTTTGCCGAGCCTGTTGACCCTTTTGTGCATGACCAGCCAACCCCCACTTTGCCGACAGAAAAAGCTGAAAAGCTGCGGGAAGATGTCGCAAATGTGGAAGACCCAAAACTCCGCGCGCTGCTTGAAAGCCTCGGAACCAACATACTGTTAACATCAAAAGGAAAACATTGATGACCTTAAATAACACGCTCACCCGCCGCGCCTCGCTCGCTTTGATCGCTGGTGCTGCCGGAAGCGCCGCTTTGGCCCAAAGCACAGATTTCGATGCGGTGGCCTTGAAAGAATTCTCGCTGGGTGCCGAAGATGCGCCGATTGAAGTGATCGAGTATGCGTCCTACACCTGCCCGCATTGCGCAAGTTTCCACAGTGATGTGTTCCCGGAATTGAAAGCCAACTACATCGACACCGGAAAAATCCGGTTCACTTTCCGGCCCGTATACTTTGACGGCCCCGGCCTGTGGGCGGATATGCTGGCGCGCTGCACCGGTAACACCGACAAATATTTCGGCATCGCAGGTATTTTATTCGAACGTCAGGCCGAATGGTCCCGCGCCGGGTCGCAAGAGGGTGTAGCCGAAGGGATTGTTTCGGTTGGTCGCCAGGCCGGACTGGATGAAGAAACCGTGCTCGCCTGTTTGCAAGACAATGACAAAGCCAAAGCTTTGGTCGCTGATTTTCAAATCAATGCCGAACGTGACGGGGTGACCGCTACGCCTTCATTTATGATTGACGGTGAACTGGTTTCGAACATGTCTTATGCCTCGTTCGCTCAAATTCTGAACGATAAAATGGCGCC
>DFBP01000045.1 GCA_002366685.1 Rhodobacterales bacterium UBA3077
GGCCAGTTCGAGATCAACCTTCTGCACGGGAATGACCCGCTTTTGGCAGCGGATAACGCGGTGTTTTTCAAACGCATCGTTAAAGGGGTTGCCCGCAAGCACGGGATCGATGCCAGCTTTATGCCCAAACCCTACGCCGATGCGGCAGGCAGCGGGTTGCACGTGCATTTCAGCTTGCTGGATGAGGCCGGAGATAATGTGTTTGACGACGGCAGTGAGGAAGGGAGTGACACGCTTCGCCACTGTGTAGCGGGCTTGCTCAAGCTGATGCCAGCCTCAACGCTGATATTTGCACCGCACCTGAATTCCTACCGCCGCCTCACGCCCGGCAGCCATGCGCCAACCGGCATTGGCTGGGGCTATGAAAACCGCACCAGTGCGATCCGGATCCCCGGTGGCCCGGCCAAGGCGCGCCGGATCGAGCACCGCGTGGCGGGGGCCGATGCCAACCCCTATTTGCTGCTAGCCGTGCTTTTGGCTGGCGTGCTGGAGGGGCTAGAGCAGAGGGAAAACCCGCCAGCCGCAACCGAGGGCAATGCTTACGAAGCCAAACTGGCACAGCTACCGGCAGAATGGGGCGCAGCGATTTCCGCTTTTGAGGCAGAGCCGGCACTGGCTCACCATCTGAACAGCCAATTCTGCGAAAGTTTTGCCGCCATCAAGCATCAGGAATTTGGCCGTTTTGCAAGGCGGGTAAGCGATTTTGAGGTCGCCACCTACTTGGGTGTGGTTTAATCGCAAGATTCTTCTTGCTTTTGGGAGGAAATCCCCGCCACATTATCCATAGATAATTTCAAAAAGGAGCATGATAATGAAATATCGTTTAACCACGGCGCTCATCGCCTTGGCTGCGGCGGGTGCCGTTCAGGCGCAGGATAATGTTCTGCACGTTTATAACTGGTCTGACTACATCGCCGAGGACACGCTGGAGAAATTCACCGCCGAAACAGGCATTGAAGTGACCTATGACGTGTATGATAGCAACGAGGTGCTGGAAGCCAAAATGCTGGCTGGCAGCTCGGGCTATGACGTGGTTGTGCCGACTTCCGACTTTTTGCAGCGCCAGATCGCGGCAGGGGTTTACGCCGAGCTGGATTATGACCAGCTGCCAAATGCTGCCAATATGGATGCGGATTTGATGGCGGGCGCGGCGGCTTATGATGCCGACAACGCCCACGCGGTTATCTACATGTGGGGCACCACCGGTATTGGCTATAACGTAAATGCCATCGCCGAGCGCCTCGGTGAGGATTACGAGGTGGATAGCTGGTCTCTGGTATTTGACCCCGAAATCTCTGCCAAGCTGGCAGATTGCGGCATCTCGATGCTGGACGCGCCAACAGAGATTTTGCCCGCGGCGATGAACTATCTTGGCCTTAACCCGAACTCGACCGATAAAGCCGATTTCGAGGCCGGGGCTGCCTTGCTTGAAAGCGTGCGGGACAACGTCCGCTATTTCCACTCCTCACAGTATATCTCTGACCTTGCCAATGGCGATACCTGTGTCGCTGTGGGGTGGTCGGGCGACGTATTCCAAGCGCTTTACCGCGCCGAAGAAGCCGAAAACGGTGTTGAAATCGGGTATGTGATCCCGAAAGAGGGTGCGCTCCAGTGGTTTGACATGCTGGCCATTCCGGCTGACGCGCCAAACCCTGACTTGGCCCACACCTTCATCAACTTCATCATGGATGCGCAGATCACCGCCGACATCACCAACTATGTTTGGTATGCCAACGGGAACGCGGCCTCCATGCCGCTGGTTGACGAGGAAATCACCTCGGATCCGGGCATCTTCCCGACGGAAGCCGCCAAAGCCGGGCTTTGGGCCTCTGTTCCTTATGACGCGCGCACCGACCGCACGGTCACACGCCTGTGGACACGGGTAAAAACCGGCCAATAGACTAATCGGGAGCGCTGAACGGCGCTCCCGAATTTTGGGGGATTTATGAGCGAACATCTGCTGGCAGCCGAGGCAAAGCCTTGGCGAGACGAAACCGCAAAGCCGTTTGTGCGGATCAAGGGCATCACTAAAAAGTTTGGTGATCTGGCGGCGGTGGATGATGTGTCGCTCGATATATACCAAGGCGAACTGTTTTGCCTTTTGGGTGGCTCTGGCTGCGGAAAATCTACACTTTTGCGTATGTTGGCGGGGTTTGAAACCCCGACAATGGGCAGTATCGAGATCGACGGGCAGGAGATGTCTGGCGTGGGGGCTAATTTGCGCCCTACCAATATGATGTTCCAGTCTTATGCGCTGTTTCCGCATATGAGTGTTGAGAAAAACGTGGCCTATGGGCTGCTGCGCGAGGGCGTGAGCAAACCCGAGGCGATAAGCCGGACAGAGGATATGCTTTCGTTGGTCAAGCTCGACGGGTTTGCCAAAAGAAAGCCGCACCAGCTTTCGGGCGGGCAACAGCAGCGCGTGGCGCTGGCGCGATCCTTGATCAAACAGCCCAAGCTATTGTTGCTTGATGAACCCCTCGGCGCTTTGGATAAAAAGCTGCGGGAGGAAACCCAGTTTGAGCTGATTCGCATTCAGGAAGACCTCGGCGTGACCTTTATCGTCGTGACCCATGACCAAGAAGAAGCGATGACGCTTTCCACGCGTATTGGCGTGATGGACGCGGGCAAGATTGTGCAGGTCGGCGAACCGCGCCAAATATATGAAGACCCGAACTCGAAATATGTGGCTGATTTCATCGGCTCGGGAAATATTTTTGATGGGGAGGTAGATGCTGCCGCGCCGGACATGATGCGGGTGAATACCGGCTCC
>DFBP01000294.1 GCA_002366685.1 Rhodobacterales bacterium UBA3077
CGATCTTGAGCAGGCGTTGGAACGCGCCGGATGATCAGCCAATCTCCGCTTGAAACCGGCTTTGTGCAAAACCCCTATCCAATCTATGACCAAATGCGCAATTCCGGTGACCTGTTTTACTGGGAAGAGTACGGATTCTGGTGTTCGGCCAGCTACAGCGCTGTTAATTCCATTTTGCGAGACCGCCGTTTTGGAAATGAACTGCCCGCCGATTTGGCCAAACCGGTCCCTGCCCACTTGCAGGCGTTTTACGCTTTTGAAGCACGCTCCATTCTGGAACTCGAACCGCCAAACCACACGCGTATCCGAAGCCTGTTAACCCGGGCTTTTACCGCGCGCCGAATTGCTGATATGGCCCCTCAAGTTCAGGCCCTTTCCCGCAACTTGATCGCAGATTTTCCATCCGGTTCCTTTGATCTCCTCCCCGCATTTGCTGAGGTTATTCCTGTAAAAGTTATTTGCAGGATGCTTGGCGTGCCGGAAGAAATGGCCCCGCAATTGCTGGATTGGTCACACGATATGGTCGCCATATACCAAGCCCGCCGCGACCGTGCGTTGGAAGAAAGGACTGAATCTGCGACTCTGGCATTTATGGACTACATCCGCGGATTTGTGGCCGAACGTCGAAAAGCACCCAAAGATGATCTTATTTCCGAGTTGATATCGGCACGCGACGAAGGTGAAAAGCTAACTGAAGAAGAGCTTATAACCACCTGTATTTTATTACTTAATGCTGGTCATGAAGCCACCGTTCATAGCATCTCAAACGGGGTAAAAACCCTTCTCGAGACGGGTGCCAGATTTGGTGATAGCGACACCGAAAACCTAAAGATTATCGAAGAAACCATTCGATTCGACCCGCCTTTGCATATGTTCACCCGCTTTGCGTTGGAGGACATCACTATTGCCGGACATAGTTTTAAGCGGGGAGAAAGCGTTGGCCTCTTGTTGGCCGCTGCCAACCGGGACCCAGCTCAGTTTGATAACCCAAGTGTTTTCGATCGAGCCCGCTATAACGCACGCCAGCTGGCTTTTGGTGCAGGATTACACTTTTGTATTGGCGCGCCTCTTGCCCGCTTGGAGATGGTAAATTCTATGCCTGTCCTGTTTGAATCATGCCCTGAACTGGCTCTGGCCGCGCAACCGGTCTATGCCAACCGTTACCACTTTCACGGCCTTGAAAAGCTTATGGTTACAGTATGAGAAATTCTGATCAGATCATCCAAGACCGATCAATTGGTATCGAACGCTTGCTTGAAATCATGCGACGCCTTCGAGACAAAGAAACCGGTTGCCCGTGGGATATCGAGCAGGATTTTGCCACAATCGCGCCCTATACGGTTGAAGAGGCTTACGAGGTTGCCGATGCCATCCATCGCGAGGCGTGGAGCGAACTCCCCGGAGAGCTGGGGGACCTGTTGCTCAACACTATTTATCACGCTCAAATGGCTGAAGAGGTCGGAATGTTTGATTTTGACGCTGTTGTTCAGGTGATCTCGGACAAGATGATTGCTCGACACCCGCATGTTTTTGGGGACGAAAGCCGAGAGAAATCGTCAGAGCAGCAGATCGAAGATTGGGAAGCGATTAAAGCCTCTGAGCGTGGTGAACCGGCATCTGTTCTAGATGGTGTGGCTGTAAACCTGCCAGCCCTCACCCGTGCGGTTAAGCTGCAGAATCGCGCTGCACGCGTTGGGTTTGACTGGCCGGAAACCGAGCACGTGCTTGAAAAAATCAAGGAAGAATCGGCGGAGCTGGTTGAGGCGAGAGACACTTTAAGCCAATTAGAAGTTGAAGAAGAGTTTGGCGATTTGATGTTTGTGATGGCAAACTTGGGGCGGCACTTGGGTGTTTCACCTGAAGAAGCCTTGCGCAAGGCCAATGCAAAATTTACCCGCCGGTTCAACATGATAGAAGACGAATTGCGTTCAATGGGTAAGTCCCCTCAACGATCGAGCCTTAAAGAAATGGATGCTCTGTGGGACGCGGCAAAAAGTGACGAAAAATAATACCTATTATTTTACTCGGGTATTGACTTGAGTATTTTACTCGGGTTAATCAGGGCCATCAAACCAACGGAGCCCCTGATGAAAAACATTGTCCTTGCCACCCTGTTCAGCGCCACGGCGATTGCTGCGCAAGCAGACGAAGTCAATATCTATTCCTCGCGCCAGCCAGAATTGATGGACCCGATTTTGCAAGCGTTTACCGAAGAAACCGGCATATCTGTAAATGTGGTTTTTTTAAAGAACGGGATGCTTGAGCGCCTGCGCGCCGAAGGCCGTCGCACTCCTGCGGATATAATCCTCACCACCGATATTGCCAATTTGAGCGCGGCGGTGACTGCCGGCGTGACCCAGGCCGTTCAATCGGATGTGATTGAAGCCAATATCCCTGCTTCTTATCGGGACAGCGAGGGGCAATGGTTTGGCCTCACGTCGCGGGCCAGAATTCTCTATGCCTCAAATGATCGTGTCGCCGACGGCGAGATCACGAGTTACGAACAATTGGCAGATCCCGCGTGGCAAGGGCGCATTTGCACGCGCTCTGGCACACACGATTATAACATAGCACTAACAGCGGCTTATATGAGCCACCACGGCGAAGCCGAAACCGAAAGCTGGCTGGAGGGCGTGAAGGCTAACCTTGCCCGGGCACCGCAAGGAAACGACCGTGCTCAGGTTAAGGCGATTTGGGCGGGCGAATGTGATGTCGCAATCGGAAACACCTATTATATGGGGGCTATGCTGGCTGACCCGGAGCAAACCGAATGGGCAAATTCGGTGCACCTGATCTTTCCACAGATGAACAACATGGGCACCCATGTGAACCTCTCCGGAATGGCCATGACAGCTTCCGCGCCAAATCAAGAGAATGCCAAACGGCTTATGGAATTTCTGTCTGGCGATGCCGCGCAATCCATTTATGCGGATGTCAACTTTGAATATCCGCTCAACCCCGAAATCGCGCCAAGCGAACGGGTTGCTGAGTGGGGCGGTTTCACTCCTGATCCGACTCCGCTTGCCGATATTGCAAAACTACGTGGAGCAGCCTTGCAACTTGTAGAGCGTGTTGATTTCGACGGCTAAGCAGGCCCACCTAATTTAGTTAACCCGCGCCACTCCCTTGGCGCGGGTTTTTTTGTTGGCGGTCACTCAAAATATGCTATGCCTCGGAAAACCCCGTTAGGAGACCCAATGACCGTTTTGCAAATTGCTTCGTTAATGATCGTACTGGCTGGCCTGTTTGGGAGCATCAACTATTTTTTCCTGCGCTTACCAGCTTCGATTGGAATATTGGTTGTTGCCCTTATTGCTTCACTCAGCGTCATGGCGCTGGATGTGTTTATGCCCGAATTGGAGTTGTCTTCTAACATTAAAGGCACCGTAGAAAGCCTTGAATTTTCAGACACATTACTTGAAGGAATGCTTGGGTTACTTCTATTTGCGGGTGCGTTACATGTAAAGTTATCCGATCTGCGTGAACAGGCGTGGACAGTGGCCCTAATGGCCACAATTGGTGTCGGGCTTTCCACGGTGATAGCTGGCTTGGGGCTCTATTTTGCGCTGGGTGTCCCGCTTTTGATCGCATTGGTTTTTGGCGCTCTCATCTCTCCAACAGATCCGGTGGCCGTGCTTGGCGTGCTCCGTGAGGCCAAGCTGCGAAAATCGCTCGAAACCCAGATTGCAGGCGAAAGCCTGTTTAACGATGGCGTTGGATATGTCGTGTTTCTTTTTCTGGTAGGTATGGCGTTTCCCGCCGTATCGCATGCCGATGCGAGTGTCGGGTCTGCGCTCACACTCTTCGCAAAAGAGGCGCTCGGAGGCGCCGCTCTGGGCGCATTTCTTGGCTGGGTCGTATTTCAAATGATGAAGCGAATAGATGACTTTCCGCTCGAAGTATTGCTTTCGCTCGGCTTGGCTTTCGGCGGCTACGAACTTGCGGTTTACCTCCATGTTTCGGGTCCGATTATGGCGGTTGTCGCTGGGTTACTCATTGGTGATGTCGGCGTCAAATACGGAATGAGCGAGGTTACGCGTGAGTATTTGAACGCCTTTTGGCGCTTAGTTGACGAAATCCTAAACGCGCTGCTCTTCCTGCTGATCGGCGTCGAGGTTTTTGCGATCACCTTCAATATGGACATGATCTATGCTGGCGCGCTCGGAATAATCTTGTCTCTCACAGCGCGGTTGGCGGCGGTTTCTATTCCGATCTTTGTACTCTCGCGATGGAAAACATACCGGCGGGATGTGATCCCAATTATGACATGGGGCGGAATAAAAGGCGGCATCTCCGTTGCGCTCGCGCTCTCATTGCCTGAAAATGAATGGAAGCCCCTGATACTGACAATCACCTATATTGTTGTGCTGTTCAGCATCATCATTCAGGGGCTAACCATCGCGCCCTTGGCCAAGAAACTGGACCGTGAGCAGGGCCTGCTTTGAA
>DFBP01000120.1:0-2536 GCA_002366685.1 Rhodobacterales bacterium UBA3077
GCACGAGCCAAGCGGTAATTCCCTCTGGAGAGGGGACTTCCACAATTTCAGTCGCGGCTTTTAGAGGCAATGCGGCCATCAGAAATGCCGAAACGGTCACAAGAATACGGATCATTGGCTGGCCTCCTCTTCGCCCTTCAGATAACCGGTCACCGATTGGCGGATGTTCAACAAATCCCTTGCCGCTGCAAGAATGTCGTCTTCGGTAACGGCTTGCAAGATGTCCGGCCAAGCCTGCACATCTTCCACGGTCAGCCCCGAGGTCAGGGCTGCGCCGTAGCGCCGTGTCAGGCCCATTTGGCTATCCATCGCGTAAGTCTCGTCGGCCAACAAAGTTGCCTTGCTACGCGCCAGCCTATCAGGATCAACCCCGTTTTCGAGCAGGTATTCCAGCGTTGCATCGAGGCGGGTTTCGGCCTCCTCCAGCGAAACTTCGGGAGTGGGCACAACATACATGCCAAAGGTGTCAGGATCATAGGAAAGCCCGCTGTAAAACGCGCCGGATGCAAGCGCGATCTCTTCCTCGATTTGTAGCCTTTGGCCCAAGAGCGAGGTAATGCCGCCACCACCAAGCACATCTGCCAACAAGGTTAGCGCCGCGGCTTGAGCTTGCGCGCCCGGCTGTCGGTTGGGGGCCAGATAGGTGCGCATCACATAGGGTGTTGCTACGCGCGGGTCCCGAAATATAATCCGCCGCTCTGCCCGTTGCGGGGGTTCCTGCGGGCGGACCCGCTTGCCAATGCCATCAGAGGGTACAACCGGGCCGTAATACTGCTTGGCGAGCGCAAACACATCAGCTGGCTCTACATCGCCCGCCACCACAAGAATGGCATTAT
Source organism: Rhodobacterales bacterium UBA3077 (assembly GCA_002366685.1). GTDB lineage: Bacteria > Pseudomonadota > Alphaproteobacteria > Rhodobacterales > Rhodobacteraceae > UBA3077. The sequence continues at coordinate 837 of DFBP01000120.1, forward strand.
TGGGGGCGTAGAAAAGCGCGTAGAAATCAAGCGCATCCTGCAGGGTCAGGGCGTCAACCTCGTCAGGCCAGCCGATGATCGGTGTGCCATAAGGATGGTTCAGAAATTGCGCAGCGTTGCGTTGCTCCGAAAACAGCGACCCAGGGTCACTGTCGGTGCGCAAGGCCCGTTCTTCCAGCACGACATCACGCTCTGTCAACATGGCCGCATCATCCAGAATAAGCCCGCGCATCCGGTCGGCTTCCATTTCCATCATGAGCGGCAAGCGGTCTGCGGCAACCTGTTGGTAATAAGCAGTGTAATCCTGCGAGGTAAAAGCGTTGTCCTCGCCGCCATTGGCTTCGATCACTTCCGAGAATATGCCGTCCGGCACGGCCTCCGTCCCTTTGAACATCAAGTGTTCCAGAAAGTGCGCGATGCCGGATTTGCCCACCGGCTCATCGGCAGCGCCAACACGATACCAGACCATATGGGTCACAATCGGCGCGCGGTGGTCTTCGATCACCACCACATCCATTCCGTTTTCCAAGCGGTAGCTTGTGACCGGCACCTGCTGTGCCCACACGTTTGGCACCCATGCCATGGCCAAGACCGCCAGCCCCAGAATTTTGCGCATGTTTTGTCTCCCAGATAATCTGGCTCTTAAAATAACCGGGCGTGCCGCAACATCAACCGCCGAAACGAAAGCGTGAACAGGAATGATCGTATTTCCGCGCAAATTGTCGGCGGTTTAGCGCTTGCGTCTCTTCCGACCTTTTTTGCCATCCAGCAGGACCAGCCCAACAACACCAAAGAAAATAGACATATCCGCCACATTAAAGGCATAGGGGTTGTTGATTCCGCAACAGCTCATATTCAGGAAGTCTGCCACCGCGCCATAGGTTAGGCGGTCAAAAATATTGCCCAGCGCCCCACCAACCACCATTCCGACCGACAATTGCAGCCAAAAACTGCGGGCTTTACGGAACCAGACCAGTAACACCAACGAGATAATCAACCCCAAGCCAACAAGGATCCATTTCGTGACATCGCTGCCCGAGCCGAACAAGCCAAAATTGATCCCCTCATTCCACGCCATGCGCAGGTTCAGATAGGGCGGCCATACATCAATCCTATAAATGTTGCGCAGATCCAGCCACTCGACCACCCAGATCTTCACGAAACGGTCGATCAGAAAGATCATGGCCGAAATGCCGAGAATTCGGAAGAGGGGCATAAGGAGGGCTCCGGTTGTTGCTCTGCTTATGTAGGCGAAGGTGCCGGAGGCGGCAAGGGTAACAATCATTCACCAAAACGTTCGAACACGTGAATTTAACAACCAGATGCAGCGCGTTAGGTCGCGGATACAAGAGAATTTCCCTTCAGGAAACCAAAACCCATGTTCAAAAATCTAGCCATTGCCGGTTGGGCCTTTGGACGCAGCCAGTTTTTCGGAAGCGATCAACGGGTTGGTTCCGAACGGGCGCACCCCGCTTGTAGCGGCCGTCATCGAAGCGGCCCAGCTTATGCAATACCCGACCCGCTCGGGACGGATTGTGCTGGTAACCGATGGCGTTGAGAGTTGTGATGGAGACCTTGCCGCCACGGCTGACGAACTTGGGCGCACCAGACTTGACTTCACAGCCCATGTGATCGCGTTTGACTTGGTTGACGCCGGAGAGCAGGCGGAACTGGAATATTTGGCCGCGCAAACCGGTGGG
>DFBP01000120.1:2724-2948 GCA_002366685.1 Rhodobacterales bacterium UBA3077
CTTTCGCATAAAACCTGTCCCCCAGTATCGGGTGGCCAATGGCCAGCATATGCACCCGAAGCTGGTGGCTCCGGCCTGTGGTTGGCCTGAGCCGAACCCGGGCGTGGTTGGCTTCGCGGCTGATGACCTCCCACTTGGTATGAGAGGCTTTCCCGCTCTCAAAACAAACTTTCTGCAAAGGGCGGTTGGGCCAGTCGGTGATCAGCGGCAAGTCCACCTCGCCA
>DFBP01000304.1:0-1450 GCA_002366685.1 Rhodobacterales bacterium UBA3077
TGACACGCCGGTCATCTCCAAAGGTTGCGGGAGCTGCATGAGTTGCAGCAGGCTCGGGGCCAGGTCTGCCAGCCGCCCGCCTTGGCGCAGATGCGCACCATCAGGGCCACCAACCATGACGACCGGCACCGGATTGAGCGTATGCGCTGTGTGCGGCCCGCCGGTAACCGGGTCAACCATCACTTCGCAATTGCCGTGATCCGCTGTCAGGATCATGGCGCCTCCGACCTTTTCCAGCGCGCTCAACACTTGGGTAACGCCGGCGTCGACCGCCTCGCAGGCCTTGATAGCCGCCGCCAAATCGCCGGTGTGGCCTACCATATCGGGGTTGGCGTAGTTAACGACAATCAGATCGTATTGCTGACCGGTAATGGCCTCGACAAAATGCTCGGTCACCTCGGCCGCCGACATTTCGGGTTGCATGTCATAGGTTCTAACCTTGGGGCTAGGCGCAACATAGCGGTCTTCGGCCTGCTCGGGCTCTTCCTCCCCGCCATTCAGGAAGAAGGTCACATGCGGATATTTTTCGGTTTCGGCGAGCCGGAACTGGGTGCGGCCATGGGTCGAAACCCAGTGCCCCAGCGTGTTTTCAATCGGCTCGGAAGGAAACATCACTTCCATATATTCATTGTGCAGGGTCGAGTATTCGGCCATGCCTGTAACCGCGGCAAACTTCGGGCGCTTGTCGGTTTCAAACGCGTCAAAACCCGGTTCGGCAAGCGCGCGCAAAATCTCGCGGGCGCGGTCGGCGCGAAAGTTGAGAAAGAGCAGGCCGTCACCGTCCTGCATGCCTTTGTAGTCACCAATGGCAGCGGCGCTAATAAATTCGTCGGTTTCACCGGCCTCATAGGCGGCCTGAATAGCGGCTGTTGCGCTGGACGCGTGTTTGCCGCTTCCGCTTACGAGAAGCTCATAGGCTTCTTGCACCCGCTCCCAGCGGTTATCCCTGTCCATCGCAAAAAACCGGCCAATAACGGAGCCGATTTTGGTCCCCTCGGGCAGATCGGACTCCAAATTGGCGACCTGCTCCAACGCCGATTTTGGCGGCACATCGCGGCCATCCAGAAAGGCGTGGATCACAACCGGAACTCCGGCCGCCGCGATAACCCGCGCCGCTTCCGCAATATGTTTTTGATGGGCATGTACCCCGCCCGGAGAGGCGAGCCCCGCTAGCTGGGCCACTCCACCGCTGGCTTTGAGTTGGTCGATAAACCGGTTCAGCGCTGGATTTTTGGCAAAACTTCCATCAAGAATGGCATTGTTGATCTTGGGTAGGTCCATCCAGACCACCCTTCCGGCCCCGATATTGGTATGACCCACTTCGGAGTTACCCATTTGACCCTCGGGCAAGCCTACCGCTTCGCCGCTGGCGCTAAGCGTTGCGTTGGGGAAATCCCGCATCAAACGGTCAAACGCGGGTGTGTTGGCCTGCGCTACGGCGTTGAATTCA
>DFBP01000304.1:1488-4259 GCA_002366685.1 Rhodobacterales bacterium UBA3077
GAGCTGGTCATTTGAGCCTATCACGTTGCAAAAAGAAGCTACTTGCGTCACACATAAGCCCAGAGCCCGCGCAGGGCAAGCAGTGTGCTGTTAAATAAGACGGATTGCAGGAATATAGCGCAACTGCCGAGGCGAAGCCGAGGCCACCGGCATCGCCAGACCGGTTTTCAGCCGAGCTAAAACACGCCTTTGCCGATGGGGGCATTCTTGACCGGTTGCCCGATATTCCAATCAAAACGCCCGCCGAGGGGGTAAGGCGAGCCCGCTATCCTAGGCCGCCTCGTGAAAGGAAACCAGATCACGACCGCCGGCTTTGGCTTCATAAAGCGCTTGGTCGGCGCATTTTACAAGCTTTTCAGGCTCATCATCTGAAGGTTTGCCAATGGCAACCCCAATACTGACGGTGATGTTGATCTCTTCCCCTGCTTTGGTCACAAATGGTTTGCTGTTGACCGCGCGGCGCAATCGTTCAGAAACATGTTTGGCCACCATGGCCCCGGCATCCGGCATGACCACGAGGAATTCCTCTCCGCCCATGCGCGCCACAAGATCAACCCCCCGGACATTCTCCTGAATGCGGTGGGAAAATTCCTGAAGCACCATGTCTCCGGCCTCGTGGCCCTGGATGTCGTTGATGCGTTTGAAGTTGTCAAGATCCAGCATCATAACCGCAAACTCAGACTCTGAATCGCGGGCGCGGTTGACGATTTTTTGCATATGCTGGGTGGCATAGCGGCGGTTATACAGGCCGGTCAGCGGGTCAATGACCGCCATTTTGAGGCCATCCCGCATATTGGAGCGTAATTTGTCCGAATGATGTTTTCTGCGCAACTGGGTGCGCAGACGGATGGTAAGTTCCTCCGGCTCAAAAGGTTCGAGCACGTAGTCGCTGGCGCCAAGATCCAGCGCATTGGCCGCCGTTTCGATTGCACCGTCAGAGACCACGTAAATCATAACCGCCTGCCGGGTTTCAGGGCGCGCCCGCATCGCCGAGATCAGCCGCAGGCTGTCGCCATCTTCAATATGGCGCTGATGCACAATGATCGCATCCGGCTCCTCTAGCCGCGCCATGTTCAGCGCTTCATGTTCATCACAGGTGCCTAAAATTTCTACTCCCGGCATTTTGGAAATTTCCGACCTCCAAACCTCGCCCTGCAATTTTGACGCCGGGGCCAGCATGACGGTATCTTTCGGTAGGGCATCCTCATCGAAGGATTCCAGAAATTCGGGAAGCCCCAACTCGCGCGAGGTTGTATCCCGCAACTTTAGTTCATCAAACATCATTTTGACGCGCAGCAAGTTACGAACCCGGGCGAAAAGCGCCATGTCGTTGATTGGTTTGACCAAAAAGTCATCCGCACCCACGGAAAGCCCGCGAATCCGTTCCTTCGGCGCACTGCTGGCGGTCACCATCACAACCGGAATATGTGACGTTTCAGGATTGGCTTTGAGCATTTCACACACGGTGTAGCCGTCCATATCCGGCATCATTATATCCAGCAAAATAACATCCGGCTGCTCGGTCCGCGCACTGTCAAACGCCGCTTGCCCGCAATCAGCTTCCAGCACGTCATAATAGGCGGCTGCTAATTTAGCTTTGAGAATAAGTCGATTTGTTGCTACATCATCGACGACTAATATTCGCCCCGGCATAAAACCCTCATAAATTAACCCTTTAATGGCAACAAGTCTCCCGCAAATTCGTTAACGAATCCTTCACAACCCACATAAAAGGTTACAGCACTTGCAATGATGAAATCCGAACAGGCTGAAATACTGGCGATTCAAGCACTTAGCTGGCTCGCTTCAGATGAAGAAATTTTAGGGCAATTTCTAAACACGACAGGGGCCGCGCCCGGGGACCTGCGCGAGCGGGCCAAGGAGCCCGAATTTCTCGGCTTTGTACTCGATTTTATAATGCGCGACGACGAAACGATTCTCGGGTTTTGCGAAACGTCGGGAACCTCGCCGGAGCGGGTTCAGCAGGCGCGGTTTTCGCTTGGGGGCGGCTTGCCGAATTGGACATGAGCATTAAAGGCTTACTTTTTGACAAAGATGGAACACTTTTTGATTTCCATCGCTCCTGGGGGCCGTGGCTGGACGGATTTCTGAATGAGGTTTCCCAAGACCAAACGCACCATGCGCGGCTAGCCGGAGCGTTGGGCTTTGACGTAGCCGCGCAGCGGTTTTTACCCGGCAGTGTGTTTGTGCATGATACATTGGAGGAAATTCTGGATGCTGTGATCCCGCACCTGCCACGCTGGGAACGGCAGGAGCTTGAAGCTTTTGCCATTCGGGAAACCGCCAAAGTGCCGCAAATTCCAACGGTCCCACTCGCGCCCTTATTCGATACGTTCAGGGCGCGTGGCTTCGTGCTCGGGATTGCCACAAACGACAATGAAGCCCCGGCGAAAGCCCAGCTTCAGGCCGCGGGTATTATTGAATATTTCGATTTTCTGGCGGGGTATGACAGCGGGCACGGCGGCAAGCCGGCAACGGGCATGCAGCGGGCGTTTTGCGCGGCTTCTGGGTTGGCTCCGGAGAATGTTGCCATGGTCGGTGACAGCCTGCATGACATGACTTCGGGCCGCGATGCGCGGATGACGACAATCGGGGTTTTGACCGGCACAACTTCGCGTGAGGCGCTCGCGACAGTGGCGGATGTTGTGCTTTCCGATATCGGGGAAATTGAAGGCTGGCTGAGTTGAACCACCTTCGTTTGACTTGGCCGCCGACCTATACGTCCTGCGGCTTTTTCAGGTGCGGAAAAT
>DFBP01000304.1:4365-4501 GCA_002366685.1 Rhodobacterales bacterium UBA3077
TTCCATTCGATCCGCAATAGCGTCCGACACCTCTTTGAGCCAGATCATTCGCTCCAGATGATCAGGCCCTTCGCAATGGGAAATCGAGATCATAAAAAAGGCTTGCTCCCATGGGGCAAGTTCACTGAAATGCCCG
>DFBP01000105.1 GCA_002366685.1 Rhodobacterales bacterium UBA3077
AGATGTGATGGCCGAAGCCCGCGAGATTGCGGGCACCGGGCCAACATATGTCAGGTATGATATTGATTTTGTTGATCCAACCTTTGCCCCCGGCACCGGCACGCCGGTGATGGGGGGCTTGGCCAGCTGGCAGGCGCTGGAGCTGATCCGGGGCCTTGGCGGGCTCAATCTGGTCGGCATGGATGTGGTCGAGGTTTCCCCGCCCTATGACCACGCCGAAATTACCGCGCTGGCGGCGGCGACTGTGGCGCATGATTTCCTGTGTTTACTCGCAAGCCAAAAAGGCGCAAAACCCCACAAAGTTGGCAGATTATAGAGGTTCCTATGTCACTCCCCAAATCCATGTCTTATGTCGCCAAAATGCCGGATACGGTATCAGAGTGGCTGGACGGGCGGCGCGTTGAAGAAGTCGAATGCGTGATTTCCGATATGGCGGGGGTATCGCGCGGCAAGGCAATGCCAAGCAAAAAGTTCAATCGCGAAGAGCGGGTTTTTATGCCGACATCGGTGTTTTTTCAAACCATTGATGGCCAGTATGTGGACATGGATATCGAAAGCCAGTGGACCGAGTCAGACATGCTTTTGGTGCCGGATTACAGCACCTCTTGCGCCGCGCCATGGGCCGGGGATGTGACGCTTCAGGTCATCCATGATGTGTTCAATATGGACGGCTCACCGGTGGAAGTGGTGCCGCGCAACGTGCTCAAACGCGTGTTGGGCCTTTATAAAGCGGAAGGCTGGACGCCGGTTGTAGCCCCCGAGCTGGAGTTTTACCTAACCCGCCCCAACCATAACCCGAACCACCCGATCGAGCCGCCTATGGCGCGCACGGGTCGCCGTGTGGCCTCTCGCCAGGCGTATTCGATGGTGGCAGTGGATGATTACGGCAAGGTGATTGATGACATCTATGATTTTGCCGAGGCACAGGGTTACGAGATTGATACCATCATTCAGGAAGGCGGCGCGGGGCAGATCGAGATCAACCTCATTCATGGCGACCCCGTAAAACTGGCGGATCAGGTATTTTATTTCAAACGGATGATCCGCGAGGCCGCTTTCCGCAACGATTGTTACGCGACCTTTATGGCCAAGCCGATGCAGGATGAGCCGGGGAGTGCGATGCATATCCACCATTCGGTGCTCGGGAAAGACGGGAAAAACGTTTTCAATTCCGCTGATAACCAGCCAACCGAGCTGTTTTACAACTTCCTTGCCGGTATGCAGAAATACGTGCCAAACGCGATATCGCTGTTTGCGCCCTATGTGAACTCCTACCGCCGCTATGTGGCCTCCGGCTCCGCGCCTATTAACCTTGAATGGGGCGAAGATAACCGCACCACGGGTATTCGCGTGCCAATTTCTGGCCCCGAAGCCAGACGGGTAGAGAACCGTGTGGTCGGGATGGATTGCAACCCCTACCTCGGGATTGCCGCCTCACTGGCCTGCGGGTATCTCGGTATGAAGCAAGGGCTGAAACCCCGCAGCCAGATGACAGGCGAAGCCTATGAGGCAGACTATGATCTGCCGCGCTCGATGCTTGGCGGGCTGGATGCCTTTGCCCGCGCACCTGAACTGCGCGAGGTGCTTGGCACAGGGTTTAGCGATGTTTACAGCGCGCTCAAACACCACGAAGCCGAGGCGTTTTTGCAGGTGATCAGCCCGTGGGAGCGGGAGCATCTTCTGCTGAACGTTTAGATAACCTGTCGCCGAAGTAAGAGATGACCTCATCCAGCGCCTCGCTCGTCGGGCTACCGGCTTCATCAATGAAATGCACGGTTAATAAAGAGTGTTTGCTTCCCTCGACATGGGTTAGCTTTATCCGTTCGGCATCGTCATTGAATGCAGTGTTAAGGCTTTCAAATTGTTGAAAGCCGGCCAATGGGGCCAAACAAATGCGGCAAGACCAAGGTAAAGCCAGCGGCAATCAGTTTATCGGCAAGGCGCTTGGTTTCGGTGCCTATCCCCGGAAGCTCCTGAATGATCAGAACCACCGGCCCCGTGCCTTTTGTGTAAACATCGCGCGCGAGGGGTTTCCCATCAACCTCGGTGGTTGAAAACTCGGATTTTTCCCAGTCGGATAACATGTCGGCTTCCTTACTTGGTTAAAAAAGTTCGCAGGGGCTAAGGCTGGAGAACGTTATATTAATATTGCATTAGGCTTGTTGGCAAGGTTACTCATGAAAACACACAGCACCAAAAAGAGGCCAGCATGGACCTGCTCTATTCCAACGATAAACCGGGCGAATATCCCAAATCATACTGGGCAAGCGTGGCGACGCCACTGGCACCGTTTCCGCCGCTCAAGGGTGAAGTGGAAGCGGATGTTTGTGTGGTCGGGGCCGGGTTTACCGGCCTGTCAACCGCGCTGCATCTGGCCGAGGCCGGATACAAAGTGGTATTGCTGGAGGCCCAGCGGGTTGGGTTTGGCGCGTCAGGGCGCAATGGCGGGCAGGTGGGCTCGGGCCAGAGGATCGAGCAGGATGATCTTGAAAAACAGGTCGGCGAAGACAAAGCACGGGCGCTCTGGGATCTTGCCGAAGCCAGCAAGGATTGTGTGCGTGGGCTGATTGCCAAGCACGGGATTGAGTGCGACTGGCGCGACGGGATCATCCATGCCGAACTGAAACCCAAGCACCTGCACCATAGTTTTGAATATGCCGAAATGCTGCAAACCCGCTACGGATATGACTCGATTTCGGCGTTGGATAGCGATGATATTCGTGCGCATATCGGCTCTGAAGCTTATTGCGGTGGCACGCTCGATACCGGGTCGGGCCATCTGAACCCGCAGAAATATGTATTGGGGCTGGCGCGGGCGGCCCAAAAGGCTGGCGTCCAGATTTACGAGCGCACCAAAGCGTTGGCTTTTGCCAAGGCGGCCAAACCGCTGGTCACAACCGAAGAAGGCGCGGTGCGGGCTGAATTCCTTGTGCTGGCGGGCAACGGCTATATGGGGAACCTATCCCCCAAGGTGGCGCGGCGGGTGATGCCGATCAACAATTTTATTGTGGCAACAGAACCCTTGGGCGAGGATGTGGCCAAGAGCCTGATCCGCGATGACGTTGCGGTGGCAGACAGCAAATTTGTGGTGAATTACTTCAAGCGCTCGGCGGACAACCGCATGGTTTTTGGCGGCGGGGAGAGCTATGGCTACCGGTTTCCGCAGGATATTGCGGCCAAAGCCCAAAAGCCGATGCTGAAAATTTATCCGCAGCTCAAAGCGGCCAGAATTGACTATGCTTGGGGCGGTACGCTGGCCATTACCATGAACCGGATGCCCTATTTCAGCCGCTTGGCCCCCAATATTGTGAGCGCCTCGGGTTATTCTGGCCACGGGGTGGCCATGGCCAGCCTTGCGGGCGAAATTATGGCGGAAACCATTCAAGGCACCGCGGAACGGTTTGACCTGATGGGTAGCGCGACCCCGCCGCGCTTCCCCGGCGGCCCGGCCCTTAGAAGCCCGCTTCTGATGCTCGCCATGAGCTGGTATGCACTTCGAGACCGGATTTAACACTATATTGCGGTAAAATTATCACAAAACGGATAATACTTGCAACTTCCGTAGCGTAATTCTTGACCAGCGGAAACGCGCCTAGGTATCTATATCGGGATAAAGATTTCTGGGAGGAAATTATGAAAAACCTGACTTTGGCTGCCGGTGCAGCCCTGATGGCCAGCGCCGCAATGGTGCAAGCTGGCGGGATCGAGCGGACCAGCCAATCCGTTGATATTATTTTTGAAGAAGGCAACTTTGCGGAATTTTCGCTGTCATTCGCGGCGCCATCGGTTTCCGGCGTTGCCTTCGGACCTGATACCGGCATCATGTCCCCGAATTACTTCGCGATTGCGGGCGGATATAAAACCGATATTGGTGACAAGATCGGCCTCGCGGTTATTTTTGACCAGCCTTACGGCTCGCTCGCGGATTATACGGAAGGGGCCTACACTGGCCTAGCGGCGGACCTGATTTCTTCGGCGATTACGGTTGTCGGCAGCTATGACGTGACAGATAGGATCGTTGTCTTTGGCGGCGGGACGTATCAGAGCATGTCTGCAACAGCTTCGGTTCCCGGGGCGGCCCAGTATACAATTGACGCAGATTCAGATGCAGGCTTTGGTTATGTATTGGGTGCAGCCTATCAGATTCCCGATATCGCCTTACGGGTCGCGCTCACCTATCGGTCGGAGGTCTCAACAACCCACGACATAATCGAAAATAGCCTT
>DFBP01000078.1:0-3825 GCA_002366685.1 Rhodobacterales bacterium UBA3077
CCGTCAGCCAACACGAAAAACGCGAGCTTGAAGGGCAGGGCGATTACAGCGGGCGGGACCATCATCATCCCCATAGACATCAGCACAGCGGCTATGACCAAATCGATCACGAGAAATGGCAGGAAGATCAGAAAACCGATCTCGAAACCGCGCTGAATTTCGCTGAGCAGGAAGCTTGGCACTAGAATGTTGAGAGGCAGTTCACCGCTTTTGGGTGCATTTGGCGCAGAGGCGATCATCAGGTCGAGGGTTTCGGTTTGCACGCGCCCCAGCATAAATTGGCGAAACGGATTAAGGGTGTTTTCCAGTGCAGTTTGCGTGTCGATCAAGCCATCCATCAAAGGAGCGACGCCGGTATCCCACGCTTGCGTGAAAACCGGTGCCATAACAAACCAGGTTAGAAATATGGCGAGGCTGACGATCATCATATTTGGCGGGGCCTGTTGCACACCAATGGCCTGCCGGAGGATGGAAAGCACGGTAACCATAAAGGGAAAGCAGGTCACCATCATCGCAATACCGGGCGCGAGGCTGAGCAAGGTCAGCAGCACGAAGAGCTGGATGGACTGGAGCGAAAGCGCGCCATCGCCAAGATCAAAGTTTACGGATTGGGCCAATGCCGGACTTGCGGAAAAAAGGACAAGCAGCGCGAGAAAAGACGGGATCGGTAACTTAAAAACCATGTTGTAAATCAACGACCTGAGTGAGGCGCACCCCGAGTTTGCCTTCCTCGCCTTCGATTTCCTGAAGCTCGCCGCGGGCGATCAGTTTTTCACCGATATAGATTTCGACCGGGTCATCAATACGGCTATCCAGCGGGATTATAGCGCCTTGGGAAAGGGCAAGGAGTTCCGAGATGAGCGGTTTGGCTTTACCCACCGAGATTGTCATTTCAACGGGAACACCAAGGAAGGCATTTTCGGTGGGTTCTTGAATAGGATCAGGCATTTAGCGCTCCAGTATTTTGAGAGGATTCAAAAAAGCTTTCGACAACATCCTCGATCTCCGAAAGGGCTACCGACAAGCTGATTTCGTCAAAGCCGCCCTGCCATGAAATTCTAGCCTCGAGCGCGCCTAACGCGACGTCGGGAAGAAATTGTACGTCTGCCTGAGATGTCGAAAGAGATTTTTCAATGGCAGACACGGCATCCGGCGCAACATGGACCTGGATTTGACTGAGCGGAGATTTTTCACAGGCTTTATAAATTGCGGCAGCTATCTCGCTGTCCAAACCGCGGCTGGCGCAGTCCGGCAAAACCGCTTTCACCAGCTCTTTGAACAGAGGGTGCAGTGAGTTGAGCAGAGCCTGCCGGGCTTCTTGCTGCGAAAAAGCCATGTCATTCAGAGCTTCCAGAATGGGAGAAAGCGTGCGCAGCTTTTCGGCCTCGAAAGCGCGCGTTGCGGCATCTGCACCACTTTTCACGCCTTCATTAAAGGCATGGTCGCGCAGAGCTTCAAAGCTATCGAAGCGCGAAATGCCTTTTTGGATTTCGGAATCATGTGCAAAGGATTCGAGTTTTAAAACGCCCATCAGGCCGGTGCCTCCTCTGTTTCAGCGGCGGTATCGATCCAGTTCTGAAGTAACCGGTTTGTTTCGACGGATCGCTCGGAAATCGCGGTGCGCAACAGATCGGCCGCGCTGGGCGAACTGTGGCCAATGGGCAATAGATCAGCGCTGTCGGGTGGTGGCAAAAGCCCCTGGGCCTGAGCCGCTTCAGCCAAGGTGCTTGCCGGCGCTTCAGGCGGGAGTTGTGGCTGGCTGGTAAGCAGGGGTTTGATCACAAACAGACCCAGTGCCAGCGCCACAAAACCAAGAACGCCGAGTTGGACCAGTGCCATGCCGTTACTGCTAAAAAAGCCGGGCGCGGCGTCAACATATGTGCCGGTTTCTGGCACAGCGGCCATTTGCATGGATTCAATTGTAACCACATCACCCCGTGATTCATCAAACCCGATAGCGGATTGCACAAGAAGGGCCAGCGCGGCCAGTTCTTCCGCAGGGCGGGGGGTGAAGGTTTCAACCCCGTTTTGGGTGGAAACGAGATCGTTCACCAGAACCGCGACCGTGATTTTACGGATGGCACCGGGGGCGCTTACGGTTTCACGCACTGTTTCCGAAACGTCATAATTGATCAACTCGCGGCTACTGTTTTGGTTGCGCGATTCTTCCGAGGTGCTACCGGCATCCCCGTCCGGCAGGTTGCTGGCTACGGTAACTCCTTGAGCCCCTGTCCCTTTGGAATTGTCGGTTTCGTTTTGGGTGTCGGAGGAAATGGCAACTTTTGACTCTGGATCAAGGATCCGTTCGGTGATGGTTTGGCTTTGGGTTTCTGAATCTACCATGACCTCGACAACCGCGTTTCCGGGGCCCACGCGGGCTGCCAAAAGTCGCTCGATGTTCTGGCGCATCGCGGCGGCACGGGCATCGAGCCCATCCGCGCCGGAAAGCGCGCCGGCTTGACCGCTTGTGCTGAGGACCACGCCGGATTCAGCGTCTATGACTGTTACACTATCTGGCGAAAGGCTGTTCACCGCCGAAGCGACCAGAAACCGCGCGGACTCAGCGAAGGAAGGTGGCAAAGTACCGTTGGCGGCGGAAATTGTTACCGACGCCGTGGGGGAGCTTTCCCGTTCGAAGGGGCGGTTGGTTCCGGATGCGATATGGACTCGCGCTGAGCGCACCAGCGGGGAAGCGACCAATGTGCGGGCCAGCTCACCCTCTTTTGCGCGCCAATAGGCAGCATCAAACATCTGGCTGGTTGTCCCAAAACCGGAAAGGGTGTCGAGCAGTTCGTATCCGGCGATACCGGAGCCGGGCAATCCCTCGGCCGCCAGCGAGAGGCGCGCCTGATCCCGGGAACCGGCATCAACATAAATAGCGTTGCCGCGCACATCGTAGGTTATGCCGCGCTGATCGAGGGCAGTGATTACATCGCCCGCGACAGAAGGGTCCAACCCCGCATAAAGCAAGGACAGGCTCGGCGTTGTCGCGACGCGCACCAACCCGAGCACAGCCACAAGCGCAGCCACAGACGCCAATACAAAAATTATTTTCTTACGAGGCTCGATGGTGCTCCACATAGAGGATGGTCCAATCACATTCTGTTAACGGATTTAGCCAAAACCATTCGAGTTTTGACGATGAATTTTTACGCAATTTGCGCGAACAGATTTAACAATTGGTTAGCTACCGGCGGTTTATGAAAAGAAATATTCGAAAAGACGCGGGAACAATAAAATGGCGGACGAAACCGAGCCGGAACCGACCGAAGATAAGAAGAAGGCCGGTAAAAAGGGCTTAATATTCGGACTGTTAGCGGCCATTATAGCCGGTGGCGGAGGTTTTTATGTGACCTATTCCGGAATGATTCTAGGCGCGGCACCAGCGGAGGACGCGCATGGCGAATCGGAGTTGCCCGCATTGCCGGAGATCGCTTTTATTGCGCTTGACCCTATGGTGATTTCTTTGGGGGATGCTGCAAATTCGAAGTTTTTGCGGTTCTCGGCCCAGCTTGATGTGGACCCCGCCAGCGCTGAAGCTGTGCGTATGGTCCAGCCCCGAATTGTAGATGTGTTGAACACCTATTTGCGGGCAGTGTCGGAAGATGAGCTCGGCAAGCCCTCCGCGCTGGAACGCCTGCGGGCACAAATGTTGCGGCGGATACAGGTTGTAACCGAGCAAGGGCAGGTCAAAGACCTGCTGATTACTGAATTTGTTTTAGGATAAGGAGGGACCAGAATGGACCTGATTGCAGATATATTGTTGATCGCCGGCGCCTTGGGGGCGGCTTTTTATTGTTTGATTCTGGCACGGCGAATCAAACG
>DFBP01000078.1:3861-13377 GCA_002366685.1 Rhodobacterales bacterium UBA3077
CAGGTAGACGAAATTCGAAATTCGGTGAAAGCGGCCACGCAGGCTTCGGGGGCCAGTATGAAAGACCTCATGGAAGTGACCAATCGCGCCGAAATTGCCGCCGGCAGGCTGGAGCTTTTACTTTCTACGGTTCACGAGCGCGGCCAGCCGCCGAAACCGGTTAACCTTGACCGGAGCGAAGAGCCGGTAGACGCTTTGAAAGATGTCGAAGACCCGCTCTTGAAGGCGATTGAAGAGGAACCCAACTCGGACTCTCGCGCCGAGCTTCTGGACGCGCTTCAACAGGTTATGAAAGCCGTAAACAAATGAAAAAGGGATCGACTGCGCAACCGAGAAAAGTTGGGACAATCTCGATTATTGTGGCGCTGTTTCTGACATCCGGCTTGATCCGGCTTGTGGAAATTGCACCGGCAATCGCAAGTGAAATCGGCCCAATTGCGGCTGAACCGGCGCAGGAAGAAACAATGGTGGCCTCGGCGGAGCCTGTACCGGATATGCCCGCGCTGCTGGCTGCGATTCAGGAAAGAGAGCGGCAGTTAGCCGAACGAGAGGCCTATATCGACCGCCGTCAACAAACGCTTTCGGTGGCAGAACAGCGGATTCGGGAACAGATGGAAGCGCTCACAATCGCGGAAGAAAGTCTGGCCGCAACCTTAACGCTGGCAGATAGTGCAACCGAAGAGGATGTGGCGCGCCTGACCGAGGTATATCAGCGGATGAAGCCGGCTGAAGCGGCCGAAATTTTCGAGACAATGGATATCGAGTTTGCGGCTGGATTTTTCTCGCGGATGCGGCCGGAAAGTTCGGCTGCGATCATGGCCAACCTCCCGGCGGACCTTGCCTATTCAATTTCAGTGGTGATGGCCGGACGGAATGCGCGCGCACCGCGGGAATAGTGAGCCTCTTTGAGGGATTGTTAACCTCGCGCAGGCCATAGTCAGCGCAAACTTACCTACAGGTTGAAGGAAACAAAATGGGCGGATTGATTGGTATCGTGGTTATATTTGCCATGGTTTTTGGCGGCTATATTCTTGCGGGTGGCAAGATGGCGATCATCCTGCATTCGCTGCCCTTCGAGATGATGATCATTCTCGGCGCTGCGGTTGGCGCTTTTCTGATCGCCAATGAATTTTCGGCGGTGAAACACACGTTGAAGGATATGGGGAAGGTTTTTAAAGGCGCAAAGTGGAAGCAGCAGGATTACCAAGACCTGCTGGTGCTGCTTTTTGCCCTGATTCGCATAAGCCGCGATAGTCCGGTTGAACTGGAAGCCCATATTGAAGACCCGGATAGCAGTGCTGTTTTTTCGAAATATCCCAAAATTCAGGGCGACAAGGCAGCCGTGGCGCTTATTTGTGACACGTTGCGCTCCGCCTCGATGAATTATGACGACCCGCATCAGGTCGAAGACGTTTTGGAAAAGCGGATGGAGGAGCGCTACCAGCACGCACAGCATTCCAGCCACGCGCTTCAGGTTATGGCTGACGGGTTGCCAGCGCTCGGCATTGTGGCCGCGGTGCTCGGGATTATCAAAACCATGGCATCGATCGATAAGCCGCCCGCTGTGCTAGGCGGGATGATCGGCGGCGCGCTTGTGGGGACCTTTCTGGGCGTATTTCTGGCCTATGGTCTGGTGGGCCCGTTCTCGACCAAAGTGGAAGCCGTGGTCGCGGAAGACAACCATTTTTACAACCTGATCCGCGAAGTTCTGGTGGCCAATTTGCACAATCACGCTCCCAATATTTGTGTGGAGGTCGGGCGGCAAAATACACCCGGGGCCAAACGGCCTTCGTTTAACGACCTTGAAGCGGCACTGAAAGAGGCCAAAGCAGCCGCATGAAAAAGCTTGTTCTCCTTGTTTTTTTGCTCTTTTCGCAACCCTTGGCGGGGCAACAGGTGGTCTCTGTCCAATCCGGTGATCATGAAGGTTTTTCAAGGCTTGTGCTGCGCACGGACCCGAGCGCGGACTGGGAGGTCATCGAAACGCCGGGGCGGGCTGAACTGCGGTTTTCGGGGCAGGAAATGGGGTTCTCGACGGGCCGTGTGTTTGACCGGATTTCCCAAGATCGTATTACCTCGGTTGCAGGAGAAAACGGCGACGGGGACTCGAGCCTGATTCTGGAACTTGCCTGTAAGTGCGAGGTGAAAAGCTTTGCTTTTGAAGCCCGTTACATCGTTTTGGACATTTATGACGGCCCGGAACTGGATCCGGTTGACCTTGTGGAAGCCGAGAACCAGTGGCAACCGGATGCGCTACCATTTGTTCAACCACCTCCGGGGCAAGCGCAGGTTACGACATATGCGATGACCGAATCTCCCGCTCAGCCGATTTTGCTGCCAGACCCGATACCCGCGCGTGAAAGTGTGGAAAGTGAACCGGATATGGTGACACTGGAAACGCCGGAACCACCAGACACGGTCGCCGCTTTCGAAGATATGGCCGGCGCGGTTATTGGCGATATGGCTTCCGACCTAGAGGCACCGGATGACCCTGAGATGCTGGCACGCATCGAAGAGGCTCAAAACCAGTTATTGGCGCAACTGACCCTTGCGGCTGATCAAGGGTTGGTCGAATTTGTACCAAAACCTGTGGAAGTTGCGGAGGCGCCTGCGCCCGAACCTGAACCACTAGAAGAAACGCCAGAGGCCCCTATGGTGGTTGATCAAGGCCTTTTGCAACAACTCAGCGTGCGCACCGCTTACGAACATGCAACCGAAGACGCATTGGCAGAGATTGTGAACCAGTTTGCGATGCCGCAATGTCTTGAAGATGAAGAATTTTTGATGGAAAGCTGGAGTGACGGAAGCGGTTTTTCAAACCAGCTTGCAGCGTTGCGCTCGCAGCTTTTAGGTGAATTTGATGAACCCGATGTAGAGGTAACAGAGGACATAGTGCAGCTTTACCTCCGGTTCGGGCTGGGCGCGGAAGCCCGGCTTGTGCTGAGTGAAGCTGAGATCGAAGTCGAGCGTTCTGAAATCTATCTGGATTTGGCAAATATTCTCGAAAACGAGCCCGAAAATGTTGAGGGCGCGATCCTACTGGGGGCAGGCTGCGGTGGTGCACACGAAATGTGGCACTTGTCTGCCGGGCTGGGCGATTACCAGATTATCGATCCGCTTGCGATCACCGATATTTTTTCAGTGTATCCGATAGAGGTGCGGACCCTAATCGGGCCGCCATTGGCGGAAGCCTTTATCCGGCGCGGGCAGGTTGAAGCCGGGCATCTGGTGTTGGAGATCGTCCGAAGAGCTGAAGGCGAGGTTACGATCGCTCAACAGTTGGCTGAAGCGCGGGTACTTGAGGCGCAGGCGGATACGATTGCGGCCACAGATATATATCGGAAATTGGCAAAATCAAACGATACGCTCGCGCCAGAGGCCCTGATCGCCTACGCGCGTTTGCTTTTGGCATCCGGCAAACCTGTGCCCGCTTCACTCTTGGTTGACCTTGAGGGATCCGCCTTTTTTTACCGCAATACCGAGCGATCTGACCCGCTACGCTTATGGGAGATTCGAACCCGCGCTGCGGTCGAGGGCGATGTGTTCGCCCTAAGGCAAATAGCTGAGACCAAGGATGAGCGCCCGCATCTGCTTAGTGAATTGCAGCATGTCGCCGCCGAAATATTTGAGCAAAGTTCGGCGGCTAAGTTGGGGGATTATGCTTATGCCGAGATGGTCTTTGAATATGCAGCATTGCTCGACCAAGGGGCATCAGGCGATACGGCGCGGCTGAAAATTGCTCAGGAAATGATGGATATTGGCCTGCCTGAAACCGCGCTGGATGTGCTTTCCCCCAACCTTGAAAGACCGGTAACCGAAACTGAAATAATTGTTGCCGCAGCACATGTTCAGTTGTTTCAACCGGAGGAAGCGTTAGCCTTACTGGCCGGACAGGATAGTTTGGCGGCTTTTAAAATAAGGTTGTCGGCAAATTTGCAGATGGAAGATTATGCAGCCGTGGCCCGGATGCTGGAACAGGACTTCGCAAAGGATATCACGATAGAGGATATCGCATTGCGTGCTGGTGACTGGGAGAACATCGGCTCATCCGGTCCGTTGGCGATGTTGGCGCGCTATATCAGCCAAAATTCTGACCAACTGCCCAGCGGCACAGAAGAGGAAATGGGGCACCTTGAAATTGAAGAAAACCCAAGCCTGCGCGGCACCCGCGAGCTGTTAGCCGTAAACCGGGAAAGCCGGAGTGTTTTGGAAGACGTGCTGGCCGGGGGTGGCCAGCCTTAAGGCTTCCAGCCAGGGGCTCCCAAACGGTTGCAGATTTAGATCTGAGGTGTGCGAATTGCTTCAACATCCGAAGCAAACATCTGGGTGCCGTCTGCAAAGTATAGCACTGGTTGCCCCTCAAATTTTCGCACTTCTTCAACGGTCGAAAACACTAACCCGGGGACGGAGGCAACAACTTCTCCATCGATAATGCTGTTGGTTTCGAAGCGATAAAAGGTGCCCTCGGTTGCGCGAGTCCCGTCTTCAAGAATGCCGGACCATTGTGCGTTACTGGCCTCTTTATCGAGGTTCTCGTGGGCGACGATGTTGTCGTCTGCGTCGAAGACCACCAGTTCAACACGATCAGCGTCTGTATGGCTGAGGTAGAGCACATCCAGCGGCGTGTTCTCATAAGGGGCGCTGCCGGGGTTGCGGACCTCTTGCCCGATCCATTGAGACAGACCACCGGTGGCACCGCTCGCAAGGGCCTCAAGAATATTTTCGAGCTTGGTGTTCGATTGAACCTGCTGCTCAACCGCTGAAAAGCTGGCAAGTTGGGCGACAAACTCTGTTGACTCAACGGGCTTCAGCGGGTCCTGGTTTCGCAGCTGGGCTGTGAGAAGGGTCAAGAACGTTTCAAAATCACTTGAAGCATCGGCAGCGGCTGTATTGGTTTCGGTTGAGCGGGCAAAGCCGGCGGAGGCTTGTGAAAGAGTTGAAACGGAGTCCATGATTTTTCCTGTCGGTTAAAGGCGAATATCGAGACCGCCGTCCAAGGCGGGCATAGGTTTAGGCTGAGGGCTGCCGGAATGCGGCTCTTCGGACGGGGCAAGTTGGAAAAACGGGGGGTCGTTTTTGCCGTTGCCTTGCTGTTGCCCTTGTTCGAATGAGAGATTGGCTTGCGAGAAACCGGACTTTTCAAGCGTGCTCTGAAGCAGTTCTGCGTGCCTTCTCATCAACTCTGTGGTTTCGGGGCGATCCGAAGATATGAGCGCGGAAACGGTTTGATCGTGGGTTGTGAGTTGAATAACGACTCGGCCGAGCTCCGGCGGGTCGAGCTTGAGCTCAACCACTTGTTGGCCGTTTTTTGAAATCTGTTGCTGAATTTGCTCCGAAATCTGGGCCGCGATGGGCGGCGCGGGGCGGCTTGTTGCTTGGACGGGTGGCAGAACGTCTGATGATGTTCTGTCGATCCGGATGCTAACAGGCATTTCGGGCTCGGCTAAAGGGTCTTCAAGAGCGCTGGCTAGACTCACAGTGTTTGTCGGAGCCGGATTGGCGGTGATTATGGGCGCTGTGTTTGCTGGTGCACCAACGGAAGCCGCCTTGATTTCCAGGCGCGCTGGTTGGGCCGGAATAGGGGTATCGTCAACTTGCGGGAGAGATTCACTGGCACGCGGGTCGGGGAGCCGGGTTTGCGAATCTGAATCGCTCGTAAAAATCGCAGGCTTTGCCGGGGCGGGTGCGCTTGTGCTTTCAGGCCGTAACGGGGGGAGGGCTTCTGAAGCCGACTGTTCACTCGATTGAACAACTTGAGGGGCGCGAATGGGCGGAGATGCCACTGGTTCAACACCCACATCGGGAACGGCGAGAGGTGTTTCCGGATTTGTTGCCGGGGTAGGGGCCGAGCCTATCGCGGCACTCACCAAAATATGCGCCGGTGATTCGACCTTGGTTGTGTTTGGCAGCAAGTTTGCCTGAACTACCGGAGCAACAGAAGGAAGGAACTGAGCCAGCGGTTGTGGAGCCGTATATGTAGGCGTCTGCTCATGCAATTGGGTCGGATCAGCCTCCGGCGTTTGCGCATTAAGGACAGTTGCCTGATCCTCTGAGGCCTCAGGGACGGGGGGCATTGCCATTTCGGCTGGCGGTTCAGTTGGCGGAGTTTCTACAAGTTTTGTGAATTCTACCGCGACGCTCAGGGGGGCAGTGAAAAGGGATTGTTCATCACTTTCCACAGGCTCTGCGGTTCCCAATTTGGGCTTTAAAAACCCGGCTCCCAGATCAATTTCCATATCACTACCCATATTCTACGGTTGGGAGGAGAATGGGCGGCAGGGGTTACTATTTATTTACTGCGTTCATGCTAGACGAGCTGAAACCGACCACAATATAGGTAGAATTTTATGAATATCGCTCCCGTTGCCTACACGCAGTCTCCTTCTCCATCTTTAGAAACCAGCCGCGAAAACCAGCTCCGCGAGGTTGCCAACGCATTTGAAGCCGCTTTTTTGTCAGAAATGCTGAAAGCCGCCGGGCTTGGTAAAAGCCGGGATGCATTTGGTGGCGGCGCGGGGGAGGAGGCCTTCTCCTCCATGATGGTTGAGAAACAGGCGAAATTGATGGCGGATCAAGGTGGAATTGGGTTGAGTGAACATATTTTCCAAAGCCTTTGGCAAAAGGAGTTCCCGAATGATTGATTCGGTTTTGGCGCGTGGGAAATTGCGGCAATTGCTCGCTGTAATGGAAATGGAGCGGAAGGTGTTACTTTCCGGACCGCTCGGGGACCTTGCGAAAATATCAGCCAAGCGGGACTTTCTGCTTGAGTCTCTTGTTGCGGGAGGGCCGGTTTCACAGCGCATTCTGGCAACACGTCTGGCAGATATTAAAACCATGGCAGCCCGAAACGGGGCGTTGTTAAAGGCTAGTATGGAAGGGATGAAAGACGCCCGAAAAGTCATTGTTAATATGGAAGAAAGCCTTAACCAACTCGACACGTATTCCAGAAACGGCGGGAAGGTGCTGGTAGCGCAAACCTTGCCCGGCAAAGGGCACAAGATTTAGGAAATTGCCTGAATATTTGTAGAAAATTGTTATAATACAATTGTTTGGCATTAATACTTCATTATGTGTTGAGAGTGAAATTAGGGAGGCAATCTCGAACGGGTTGCAAGTGGGGGCATCCCCCCACATCTCGTCAGAACGGCGAATAGCGGGTGTGAAAAACACCCATATTGAAACAGTGGCGCCGAATGCGCCACATCGCCGAAGGAAATGCATATGTCTAGCATTCTAACAAATTCCAGCGCTATGGTTGCGCTGCAAACTCTGCAAAGCATCAACAAAAATCTGGCCACCAACCAGAGTCAGATTTCGACCGGTAAAAAAGTAGATACCGCGCGGGATAACGCCTCGATCTGGGCGATCTCGCAAACCATGCAGTCTGACGTAGACGGGTTTAAGGGCATCTCCGATGCGCTGGCAACCGGTTCCGCTTCGGTCGCGGTGGCGCGGACCGCGTCTGAGTCTATCACAGGCCTGCTTGGACAGATTAAAGCGAAAATCGTAGCAGCGCAGGATCCTTCCGCCGATCAGGGCAAATTGCAAACCGATATTGCGGAACTCCGTAATCAGGTTGGCTCGGTGGTGAATGCCGCTCAGTTTAATGGCCTGAACCTTGTCGACGGGACCAACGCATCGGTAAATGTGCTGGCGTCGCTCGACCGTGATGCAACGGGTGCTGTAACGGCTTCCAACATTGCGGTATCTGGCCAAAACCTTTCAACCGCTGCCGGAGCTGTTAAAGCGGCACTGGCTGGTTCTGACGGTATTGGCGGTGATTCGGCGACGGCGGCGATCTTTATCGATGCTGGCGGCACTGCCGATATCGTTGTGGTTGACGCGGCTCTTGCCGCCGGGGATACCTTCAACATCCAGATCGGTGGCGAGCAGGTTTCCTATGTGGTGACCGCTGAAGATGTTGCCGCAGGGGCACCGGAAGAGGTGGTTGCCAACGGGATCCGTACTGCGATCAACGGGATGGATAACGCGAACATCACAGCAGATGTGGCCGCTGACACAATTACTGTTACCAATGCCGCCGGTGATACGGTCAACATGACCAGCGAAATCGTTTCGGTTGGTACGGGTGGCCTGTCCGGCCTTGCCGGGATCAATGTTGACGATGGTGCGGGTGGCAACTCTGCACAGGCTTTGGCCGACATTGAAGGCCTGATCCAGACCTCGATTGACGCGGCAGCCGCCTTTGGTTCCAGCCAGGCGCGCATTGATACCCAGTCCGACTTTGTGGGCAAGCTCACGGATTCGCTGAAAACCGGTATCGGCGCATTGGTGGACGCGAATATGGAAGAGGCCTCAGCCCGTTTGCAAGCGCTTCAGGTGCAGCAGCAGCTGGCGACCCAGTCGCTCTCCATCGCCAACCAGGCACCGCAGAACATCTTGTCATTGTTCCGGTAAGATGATGGAAAAGGCGGGGGGTATCCTCCGCCTTTTTATACCACCGATTAATCGTGTCAATCAGCCGGGAATTCCGGCTTGGGTGGGAGGATACACCCCATGAATACTGCTATTTTAGCGCAGTCGCTCTATGCAAAGCCAACCCGGGAACTCGGGACGGCGCGGGGCATCGAATATAAAGCCTTTTCAAAGGTTACCGCCCGGCTTGCCAGCTGGAATGACGAGAAAGACAGTTTTGCCAGCCTTGCCGAGGCGCTCTGTGAAAACCAGCTTTTATGGACCGTGTTGGGCGCGGATGTCGCGGATCAAGGCAACGAGTTGCCAAACCAGCTGAGGGCGCAGCTCTTTTTCCTGACGGAATTTACCAACCATCAAACCAAAAAAATAATGGCAGGCGAAGCAAAGCCTGAAATATTGGTCGAGATAAATACCAGCATAATGCGAGGCCTGCGCGATTGCGCCGATGACCTCACCGAGGTGGCATCATGAGCGGACTTGTCCTCAAGCTTAGGCCCGCCGAGCGGATCATGATCAACGGTGCGGTGATCGAAAACGGGGATCGGCGCACGCGGTTGAATGTGCTAACACCCAACGCCAATGTCTTGCGCCTGCGCGATGCGATTCACCCGGAGGAAGCCAACACTCCCGTACGTCGGGTTTGCTATATTGCCCAGCTCCTATTGGCCGGCGAGGCCGAGCCAAACAAAGCGCGCGCGCAGCTCACGCAGGGCATCGAGCAGCTTGGGCAGGTTTTTAGCGATCCGGTGAGCCGTGGGCATTTGCGAGACGCCCGCGATAATTTGCAAAGCGAAAACGACTATCAGGCACTGAAGTTTCTGCGCTTTTTGCTGCCGGTTGAAGCAGAGTTGATGGCGGCATCGTCATGATTCCCTCAGCTCCGATAGGCGGAATTGCCGGCTGGCGCTTTATCCAGCGCACACAGGAGAGCCAGATGGCGGCCTTTGCCGCCACACCGGCGCTTGACCGCGAGATCAACTATTTCAAGGAAAACATCTCGAATATCGAGACGGTTGACGATCTGATCAATGACTTTACGCTATTTAAGGTCGCACTCGGGGCTTTTGGCATGGAAGACAA
>DFBP01000078.1:13488-14103 GCA_002366685.1 Rhodobacterales bacterium UBA3077
CCATGAGATTGGCGCTCAATCTGGAACGCGAGATTGGTGCCTATGCCAATGCCGAGTTTCCAGAGTCGGTCGCATGGTTTCAGATGATGGCCAACCCGCCTTTGCGAGAGGTTTTCGAATCCGCGCTGGGCTTGCCTGCATCAATCGGCTCGTTGGATGTGGACCGGCAGCGCGAAATTTTTCAGGAAGCCAATGATCGGGTATTTGGCAGCCAGTCGATGGATGTGTTCAAGGACCCCGAAAACGTGGATAAGCTGTTGCGCAATTTCTTTGCGCGCGAACAAATCAATAACGGCCCCGGCCCGCTGACAAAGGGAATGGGTGCGCTAACCCTGATGGAAAACGCGGTGAGCGCTGCGGTAACCTTTGCCCAGTTTAACCGGCTTTGAGTGTCCATACGCTCGTCCATCTTAAGAAAACGCTTGGGATGATCGGCAATTCGCTGAATGGACAACCTCGCAGATGTAGTTGAGCTTTTTGCCTCATTTAGGGGCTGAGAGTGTATTGCATGGGATCAGGCGGATTGATCAAGCCATGCTACACGGGGCTAAAAAAACAACTAACCGCCGTGGCTGCGGTCATACCCGTTTGGCGCGGGTGGGTGCCAGCCATCCA
>DFBP01000078.1:14122-14511 GCA_002366685.1 Rhodobacterales bacterium UBA3077
TGGAGTGTTCGGAAGAACAATCGCCTCCCGGGCAGGCGGAAAGCGCGCCCAAAAGCGGGATTTCAGCGAAGAATTCCAGATAATCTCCCGGGCGCACCGGACTGGCTTTCATAAAATACTGGTTGGTTTTGCGGGTGAAGCCTGTGCACATGAATACGTTG
Organism: Rhodobacterales bacterium UBA3077; assembly: GCA_002366685.1. Taxonomy (GTDB): domain Bacteria; phylum Pseudomonadota; class Alphaproteobacteria; order Rhodobacterales; family Rhodobacteraceae; genus UBA3077. The sequence continues at coordinate 14,284 of DFBP01000078.1, forward strand.
AGCACATCGTGGATATGGGTTTCAGCTTCAACCAAAGGCAGGCCGGTATGCTTGGCGAAGGCGCGCGTCAGGTTGGAGTGGCAGCAATGGTGATACTGCCCGCCGCTGAGCAGGTTATGGGTATAAGGGTCACACCGTGTGCCGATCACATCATGCACCGAGCCACCATATTCGTCGATTCCATACCAATCCAGCGTATCCTCCACGATGGTCGCCATCGGGCGCAAA
>DFBP01000078.1:14570-15082 GCA_002366685.1 Rhodobacterales bacterium UBA3077
GGCTTGGGCAGGGTCTCGCTCGGATAGCAGATAACCGGCTTAATGGCGCGGCGGGTTGTGGCATCGTTTGGAATCATGAGGGCAGAGTAGCCCGAACCTTCGCACAGGCAAGGTTATTCTGCTGGGTCAGTATTGATCTTCACGTCAAGCGCATGCTCGGGCAGGGCCGGTTCGGCAAGCGAGCCTGTTGGGTAATCTTTCGGTTTGCCGCCAAGGATCGGCTCTTCGGGCAAGTGGTTCGGGTCTGCCTGCCCCATCAGGTTTGCGAATTCGATGAAGCTGTCATTTGTGGATTCAAACCCGCTGCGGGTGAAAAAAGCGTCGAGCTTGGACCAATAGGTGATGGCTTCGTCCACGAGCGGGTCACTGCCGCGCACGTAAAGCCCTGTCTGAATCATCGGGGCGGCCTTTTCATAGGCTGAGATAATGCGGCGCGCATGGTTGATCAGCACGTTTTCACCGGCATTGGCGACACCAGGCAGGCAGCGCGAGACCGAGCGGCGGACATCAAC
>DFBP01000078.1:15126-22508 GCA_002366685.1 Rhodobacterales bacterium UBA3077
CGGGTGATATCGGCCACCGGTTCTTCCATATCAGACCCTGCGACCAGCACGCTAAACACAGCGGTAATATCGCCGCTACCTTCCGGGCCGGGCCCGGCGCGCTCGGCGAGTTGGGCGATCAGATTCGCGGTGGAGGGTGGGTAAGCGCGCAGAGAAGGGGCCTCCCCCGCCGTTAATGCGATCTCGCGGTGGGCTTCGGCAAAGCGGGTGATGCTGTCAAGCAACAACAGCACGTGTTTGCCTTGGTCGCGAAAGGCTTCGGCGGTGGCCATTGCCATCCAGGCGGCGCGGCGCTTGATCAGTGGGGATTGGTCCGACGTGGCGGCAATTATAACGGCCCGTTTCATACCCTCTTCGCCGAGAGTCTCTTCCACAAAATCGCGCAGTTCCCGCCCGCGCTCTCCGATCAGGCCGATCACCACCACATCGGCCTCCAACCCTTTGGCTAGGTCGGCCAGCAGGGTGGTTTTACCCACACCGGAACCAGCGAAAACACCAATGCGCTGGCCGCGTGCCAGTGGTAGCATTGTGTTAAACAACGCCAGTGATGTATTCAGGCGAGCCCCCATCCGGCGGCGCAAAGCAGCTTGCGGTGGGCTGCGGTGCAAAGGCGCACTTTCAAGACCGCTATACAAGGGCGCACCGTCGAGCGGTTTCCCAAAGGCATCTACAATCCGGCCGATCCAGGAAGGGCTGGCGGCAGCGCCGCTTTCCCCTTCAAGGCACACGAGATCTCCGATCGCGACCCCTTGTGGCGAATCATAGGACATGGCGCGGACTTCATCCGGGGCAAGCGCCACAATTTCACCACCGCGGGTATCTCCGGCATCTGCCGAAATGGAGATCTGGTCCCCCACGCGCGCATGAAGGCTAAGCCCTTCAATGCGGATTGAACCGCTATCGACCCCTATAACGCGGCCATAGCGCTGCACCGGGCGAATCGTGGAAAGCTTGTTGGTGAGGGGCGCGAAATCAAACTGCATAAAACTGTATCCATTTCCGTTGTTGGTTACCCTTTATTCACCATGACTGGTTAATTCTTGGTTCAAATAATTCGGAGGAGAAGCCCCGTATGATACAGAATATGACAATTTTCCAGATGGCGAGCGGGCTGGCCAGCCACGCGACTGACCGGCAAGCCCTAACCGCGCAAAATATCGCGAATGCCGATACGCCGGGGTATAAAGCCCGCGATATTGTTCCCTTTGAACAAAGCTATGAGGCCAGCGGGTCAATTGCTATGCAGGGCACCCGCGCCGGCCATTTTGGTGTGGCGCGTGGCGGTGTAGGCGGTGAAGTTTTTACCGTCAGCCCGTTTGGCATCGAATCCCCGAATGGCAACTCGGTTTCGCTTGAGGCTGAAATGATCCGCTCCGCCGAAATTCGCCAACAGCACGATCTGGCTGTGGGCATCTACCAGAAATCTTTGACGATCTTGCGCACTAGTATGGGGCGCAAATAAGGGAGAATCCCAATGAGTGATTTGAGCTCAACCATGGCCGCTTCGGCCAGTGGCATGGCCGCCCAAGCCGCACGGCTTAGGCTGGTGTCTGAAAACATTGCCAACGCCGATACGCCGGGCTTTCAACGCAAAACCGTGGCTTTTGAAGCGGTACATGCGATGTTTGACAACGCAGGCTCGGTGAGAACCGGGCGTGTGGAGCTCAGCGATGCCGAACTGCCCGAGGTGTTTGACCCGGGCCACCCGCTGGCGGATGAAAACGGCTACTATCAGGGCTCCAACGTGGAACTGATGGTCGAAATCGCTGACGCCCGAGAGGCGCAGCGCTCTTACGAAGCCAATCTGAAAATGTTTGACCAGTCCCGCCAGATGAACGCTTCCATTCTTGAACTCCTGAGACGCTAGAAAGGCTGACCCATGGAAACCAACCCGCATATAGCCTCACAGCTTTATACCAACGCCCAGAATATTGCGCGGCCCGATGGTGCCCCGAACCGTGGCGACAGCTTGTTTGCCGAAATGGCCAACGACTTTATGGCCACCATGCAGGCCGGCGAAAGTGCCGCCATTGCCGGGATGACCGGTAAAGCCGATGCCCAAACTGTTGTCGAGGCGCTGGCAGCCTCCGAGATTGCGATTCAAACTGCGGTGAGCGTGCGCGACCGCGTGGTCGAAGCCTATCAGGAAATTCTGAGGATGCCGGTTTAATGCATGAGGGCGAGCTGATGGATGTGATCCGCGAGGGGCTTTGGATGGCTATGATCATGTCCACCCCTGTGCTCGGTGTGGCGCTGGTTGTTGGCCTTGCCATCGGCTTGTTTCAAGCGCTCACCTCGGTGCAGGAGATGACCCTGACCTTTGTACCAAAGCTGGGGGCTATTGTCGGCGCATATTGGCTTTCGATGAGCTATTCGGGCCAGCTTTTGGTGACCTTCTTCAACGATCAGATCATCGCCCGTATTGCCGGGCATTAAGGAACGCTTATGGATACCTCCGGATACGTCACCCTTTCCCGCCAGACCGGGCTGTGGAAAGAAATGCAGGTTGTGGCCAATAACGTGGCCAACCTTTCAACAACTGGCTTTCGCCGCGAAGGCGTGGTTTTTACCGAAATGGTGCAAGCCCTGCCAAACGAAGGCGGCGGTGTGGCTATGGCCGCAGCCCGCGCCCGGTTTTCAGACCCCACGCAAGGTTCTGTGAACCAGACCGGCAATCCGATGGATCTCGCCATTCAGGGGAGCGGATATTTTATGGTTGAAACCGATGATGGCAACCGGCTGACCCGCGCCGGGGCGTTTGCCCTGAATACCGAAGGTGAGATGGTCAATCCAGATGGCTTACGCCTGCTTGATGTCGGCGGCGCACCCATCTTCATTCCGCCCGATGCGGCGGTGATGAGCGTGGCGCAGGATGGCACGGTTTCAGCCGATGGTGCGCCTCTGGCCCAGATCGGGATTTATGAGGTGCAGAATGAAGCTGCGCTCAGCAACCAGATGGGAACGCTTTTTGACCCCGGCGAAGACGAGCCGCTCGCGATGGAAGGTGCGGTGGTTTTGCAGGGATTCATTGAGGGATCCAACGTGAACCCCGTTACGGAAATGGCTCGGATGATCGAGGTGCAGCGCACCTATGAGATGGGCATGAAATTTATGGAAAACGAAGACGAACGGATCCGCAATGTTACGCGGACCCTCGGCCAACGCGCATAGGAGAACCCGATGAACGCCTTACAAATAGCCGCAACCGGAATGGATGCCCAGCAAATGCGAGTGGAAGTGATTTCCAATAACCTCGCCAATATGAACACTACCGCTTATAATGCGCGGCGGGCCGAATTTGCCGACCTGATGTATCGGCAAGTGCAGGCACCGGGCTCGGTGAGCGCGGCTTCGGGCGCGGTTCTGCCGGTCGGGGTTCAACTTGGCATGGGGGTGCGGCCGGCTGCTGTCATGATGAACGTAGAGCAGGGCGCGAGCACCCAAACCGGTGGCCAGCTGGATATGTCCATTGAAGGGAAAGGCTATATCGAGATCGCACTGCCCTCGGGTATTTCGGGCTTTACTCGCGATGGCGCTCTAAAAATGACCGGTGACGGGCTTCTTATTACCGCCGAGGGTTTTCCGGTGGTGCCAAATATCACCATCCCAGACGGTGCGCGCGAGGTGACCGTTTCGCCCGAAGGTGAGGTTTATGCCATGTTTGAGGATCAGGTGGACCCGGAATTGCTGGGACAGATCACACTGGCGACTTTCACCAATGAAGCCGGGCTGGAAGCCACCGGCAATAACTATTACCGCGAAACCAATGCCTCGGGCGCACCTCAGGTCGGTGCCGCCGGCGAAGAGGGGCGCGGGATGCTCCGGCAGGGCTATCTGGAGGCTTCGTCTGTGGATGCCGTGCGTGAAATCACCGAACTGATTGAGGCGCAGCGGGGCTATGAACTGAACGCCAAAGTGATCACCGCCGCTGACCAGATGCTCGGCGCAACCACACAGATCCGCTAATGCGCTGGTTCGTTTTCTTATTGCTGCTCACGCCGCCTGCTTACGCGCAAAGCGTGGTGGCGCTCAGCGGTGTCAGGGCGCAGACGGTGTTAACCGCAGAAATGGTAGCACTAACCGATGCTGAAATAGTGGGTGCGTTTGCTTCGCTTGACGCAGTTATCGGGCTAGAGGCGCGGGTGAATATTTACCCCGGCAGGCCGATCATGGTCGACAGTTTGGGGGCGCCGGCCATTCTGGAGCGGAACCAGAATGTTGTGATGCGCTATACGCGCGGCGCTCTGATCATTTATTCCGAAGGTCGTGTGCTAGAGCGGGCCGGGGTTGGTGAGCGAGTAAGAGTTATGAACATGGATTCCAAATCAGTCATTTTTGGGCGCGTAGGCGCGGATGGCACTATAGAGGTTGGTATATGAAACGCGTTTCCCTTCTGATTGCGATGGTTTTTCTGTTAAGTGGCTGCCTTGAACGATTGGGCGAAGTGGGCCGTGGCCCGCAGTTGAGCGCCGTTGATTCCGGCATTGAGGCCAACATTGCCGCCGAGCGTGCGGCGATGGCTGTGCCGCCACCTACGCCTCGGCGCGAGGCCTATGAGCAGGGGTCGCTCTGGCGATCCGGCCCTGCTTCGCTCTTTGGTGACCGGCGGGCCGCGCGGATGGGTGATATTTTAACAATTGTGATTAACATCGACGATCAGGCACAGCTTCAAAACAGCTCGACACGCACCCGTGCAGCGGGCGAGAATATGGCGATTGCTGATTTGATCGGGATTCCCGAAGCGATTGATACACGCATGGGCCGCAATGTAACCGANNCAGATCATGTTGCGTGTGGCGGCAACGGTGGTGCAAGAACTGGCTAACGGGCATTTGGTGGTGCGTGGCACGCAGGAGGTGCGGGTGAATGCCGAACTGCGGGATTTGCAGATCACAGGGATCATCCGGCCTGAGGATATTTCGCGGCAAAACACGATTACCTACGATAAAATGGCGGGTGCAAGGATTTATTATGGAGGCCGCGGTATGGTCTCTGACATGCAGGCCCCACGCTATGGCCAGCAGATTCTAGAAGTTTTGGCACCGTTTTAGAGAGGCCACATAGATGAAAAAACTATTGCCGATCTTGTTGCTGATTCTTGGCGGCGGTGGTGGCGTGGGTGCCGGATTGTTTTTGCGCCCGCCATCCCCCGAAGCTGACGTGATGGCGGAGGTCCTGTGCCCGGAAGAGGACGCACATTGCGAGGAAGCCGTTCCGGATGATCATAGTGAGACAACTACCGCTGATGCCGGACATGCGCCGGAAACCTCGGAGGATGATCATGGTGGCGAGGCTGCGACAGGCAGTGAACCTGAATTTGTCGCGCTCCAGCGGCAAATGATTGTGCCCATTGTGAGTGAGGATCAGGTCATCTCTCTCATTGTGCTTTCTCTTTCGGTCGAAGTTCAGGCCGGATTTGGAACCGAGGTCTATGACCGAGAGCCAAAATTGCGGGATGCGTTTTTGCAGGCCCTGTTTCGCCATGCCAATACCGGTGGATTTAATGGCGCCTTTACTTCAGGCGAGAAAATGGCCGACTTGCGGCGCGCGTTGAATAGCGCGGCTCATCAGGTGTTGGGACCGGTGGCCGTGCAGGTTTTGGTGACTGACATTTTGCGTCAGGAAACCTGAGAAATACCGAGCACTTCGAGCTCCTCTTCAACGTCATCGAGAAACGCCGACGGGAAAAAGCCAAAACTCTCCATCCAGAGGCTTGCGCTGCGGAGGGCGTCGGGCTCTAGTTGGCAAATTTTCTCACGGCCTTGTTTGACCTGCCGGATCAATCCGGCCCGACCCAGAATTTGCAGATGCTTGGAAACAGCCGCGAGCGACATGTCGTAGCTTTCGGCCACGCTCTTGACGGTAAGGTCTCGCTCCAGCAACTGGCCAAGAATGGCGCGGCGCGTTTGGTCAGCGAGGGCGGCGAATGCCAGATCAAGCGGGTTTTTGGAATAATCAACCATATCGTTAACTATCATTCCCCCCGCGGAAAGGTCAACCAAGGCGTTGAATGTTATTCATGCTCGCTCACAAAAAAACTTTGCAATCCGCATGGGTGAGCTTGTCGCACATGGCAAATTAGCGCTATTAAACAGATAGTTACGCCAATATCGTAAAGGCAAACTGTTTCTTGACTTGCTGGTTCTCCGGTCATAATGTGCGGCCAAACCTCTTGCAGAGGGAATCTTGTGTTGTGAAAATGAGGGGCGAGGCGCGATGAGCGAAAATCCTGACCCTGAACGTCTGAAAGCGCTGGCTGAAAAGTTGGAAACTGCGCAGGAAAGACCGGAACACAAGAAGCAGGATGCGGGGAAATATGGCGGGGCTGGCCCGGCATGGCAAATGGTGGTCGAGCTCACTACGGGCATGGCGATCGGGGTCATACTGGGGTTGGCGCTGGATAAATGGACGGGGCTTGCACCTTTGTTTGTTGTCATATGCACATTGCTGGGCTTTGCGGCTGGCGTTCGGGTGATGATCCAAACGGCAAACGCCTACCAGAAAAAAGCCGAGGCGGATGCCTTGAAGAATAAACAGCCCTAACCGGGCGAGAAGGACAGAGGACAAAAAGTGGCTGGAGATAATCAAGACGTGGGCGGTCAGCTCAATATCCACCCGATGGACCAGTTCGTGATTCATCCGCTGTTTGGCGATGGTCCGGTGCACTGGTATACACCAACCAATGTTACATTGTGGCTCGGCGTCGCGATAGCCGCGATTGTGCTGCTCATGGTGCTGGCAACGCGCGGGCGCGCTGTTGTACCAAGCCGCGGCCAGTCGGTTGCCGAGATTATCTATAGCTTCGTGCGTGGCATGATTGTAGACATTACCGGCGAGGATGGTCTGAAATATTTCCCCTATATAATGACGCTGTTCCTGTTGATCCTGTTCACCAACGTGCTTGGGCTTCTGCCTTACAGCTTTACCGTGACCTCGCACATTGGCGTAACCGGCGTGTTGGCCATGGCTGTATTTACCGCTGTAACCGTGCTTGGATTTGTCAAAAACGGTGGCAAATTCCTCAAAATCTTCTGGATATCCGAAGCCCCTCTGGCGCTGCGGCCGATCCTCGCGATTATCGAGATCATCTCTTACTTCGTGCGCCCGGTTAGCCATTCCATTCGTTTGGCGGGCAACATGATGGCCGGCCACGCCGTGATTAAGGTGTTCGCCGGCTTTGCAGCGGCTCTCGCATTTTATACGCCTTTGGGCGTCGGGCTCATTGGGCCTGTCGTTGCGATCATGGCGATTTACGGGCTTGAGCTGCTCGTGGTCGTTATCCAGGCATATGTTTTCACTATTCTGACTTGTGTGTACCTCAACGATGCGTTGCATCCGGGCCACTAGTTAAGAACTCAATTCCAGCCATTCTTTATAAGGAG
>DFBP01000078.1:22518-25182 GCA_002366685.1 Rhodobacterales bacterium UBA3077
ATCGGCGCAGGTCTTGCATGTACCGGCATGGGCGGCGCGGCTGTTGGTGTGGGCCACGTTGTGGGCAACTACCTTTCCGGCGCTCTGCGCAATCCAGCAGCTGCTGGCGGCCAGACAGCAACCATGTTCATTGGTATCGCGTTTGCAGAAGCTCTGGGGATCTTCTCGTTCCTCGTTGCGCTTCTTCTGATGTACGCACAGTAGGCTTTTGAACCTATAAAGATCGGGCGGCCCGTATCGGGTCGCCTATGGTTCACCTAGCTTATGGGGGATGCAATAATGGCATCTGAAACAACAAATGACGCAGGGCAGGTAGCAGACGCTGCCGCGCATGCTGGTGAATCGGTGGGCATGCCCCAACTCGATTTCAGCACGTTCCCTAACCAGATCTTCTGGTTGGTTCTGTCTCTGATCGTGGTTTACTTCATCGTTGCAAAAGTAATTTTGCCTCGAATTGGCGGCGTGATCGAAGAGCGCCACTCGGTGATCAGCGATTATATTGGCCAAGCGGCGGATTTCAAAAAGCAGGCCGAAAAGGCTGAAGCTGATTATGAAGCCGCGCTGAAAGAGGCTCGATCCTCGGCGCAAGCAATTGCGGCAGAGACAAAAGCCGAAATTCAGAAAGAGCTGGATAAAGCCGTTGCGAAAGCTGATGCGGAAATCGGCGCAAAAACCGCTGAGTCCGAAGCTGCTATTGCGGTTATCCGCGAAAGTGCAGTCGAGAATGTGCGTGAAGTTGCGACTGTAACCGCTGGCGAAATCGTTTCGGCGCTGATGCCATCTGTATCGGATGATGCGGCGGTGGCCAAAGCGATCACCGCGCGGATGAAAGGGTAAGATCATGAAAAATCAAACTCTCATCGCTGCGGGCCTTTTGGCATTTGCCAATCCGGCATTTGCGGCTGCGACAGGCTTTACACTGAACAACACAAACTTTGTGGTTTCGATCGCGTTTGTGCTTTTTGTGGCCGTGCTGCTTTATTTGGGTGTGCCCAAAATGGTTAGCAAAATGCTGGACAAGCGCGCAGATGATATCCGCACGGAAATCGACGAAGCCCGCGCGCTTCAGGAAGAAGCCAAAACCGTTTTGGCCTCTTATGAGCGCAAGCGTAAGGAAGTGGCCGAGCACACTAAAGCGATTGTAGCTCAAGCCAAGGCCGAAGCTGAAACCGCTGCTGAAGTGGCCAAAGCTGATCTGAAAGAAACCATTGCGCGCCGTTTGGCCGCAGCGGAAGATCAGATCAAATCGGCTCAGGATGCGGCAGTTCGCGAAGTTAAAGACAAGGCTGTGGCAGTTGCTGTCGCCGCGGCGAGCGATGTGATCTCAAAAGGCATGGCAGCGAAAGACACAAATGCGTTGATCGACGCCGCCATCAAAGATGTAGGCGCAAAGCTACACTAGGTTTCACGTCATCAAGATAAATAAAAGGCCCGCTACTTTGGCGGGCCTTTTTGATTCCGGGAGATAACTCCTAACGGTTTAGCGGTTAGGTGTGATAAAAATCTCAACCCGGCGGTTCTGTTGGCGACCAGCCGATGAATTATTCGAGGCTACAGGGTTGGTTTCACCCTGACCAAATGCGCGCAGCCGGTTGGAAGATACACCGGCATTCAAAAGAACAGACCGGACACTGAGTGCGCGCCGTTCGGAAAGCTGCTGGTTATAGCCTGCGTCACCGGTTGAGTCGGTATGGCCCACGACTTCGACGGTCGTGTTAGGATACTGTTGCAAGTTGTCCGCCAAGGCCCGGAGGGACGAAACAAAGCTTGATCGCAATTGGGCACTATCAACCGGGAAAGTGATGGCTTCGGGGAGCGTTACGATCAACTGGCTACCCGTATTGACGATCGAAACACCGCTGCCGCCCATCTGCTGACGCAAAGCGGCTTCCTGCCGGTCAAGGTCTGTGCCAACGGCACCACCGAGTAAGCCTCCTAGAATGCCACCAACAACAGCGCCACGACCACTGTCCCCTGATACAGCAGCACCAATAGCCGCGCCCGTACCAGCGCCGACAAGCGCGCCGGTCCCGGCATTATTGGTTGTTCCATCCGGATTTGTGCAAGCGCCAAGGCCAAGGCCGGCGACCATTGCGATCACGATAGGGGTTTTAATAGTTGTCATGAGAATACCTCTCTACTTTGCCCAAACATTGGGCGCTAAATGCACCATATAATGAGCCTGTCCAACTTAAAATACTAGGGAAAACGGAGGGGGTAGTGAAATGGGCGGAGGTTTGCCTAGTCTTATTCTGCGGCTTCCAATTGCGCCGACTCGCGGGCCAAAAGCGCCCGTTTTACAGGCAACCCCCAATGGTAGCCACCCAAAGCGCCCGATTTACGAAGCGCGCGGTGGCACGGGATGAGCCAGCTCACCGGATTGCGCCCGACAGCCGTTCCGACAGCGCGCACGGCCTTTGGGTTTCCGATGCGGGAGGCGATATCGGAATAGGTGGTCACGTAACCGGTCGGGATATTGAGCAACGCCTCCCAGACCTTGATTTGCATTGGCGAACCGGAAAGCAGGAGTTTGGCTTCGCCTTTACCTTCCAAAGCGGCTTTGACCCAATCACGCAAGGCTTCCGGTGCCTCCGTAAACCGCGCTTTGGGCCAGCGCGAAAAAAGATCGGATTCCGTTGCGGCCTTGCCGGTATCGTTTGCAAA
>DFBP01000078.1:25189-27555 GCA_002366685.1 Rhodobacterales bacterium UBA3077
CTTTCAAACCAGCCATAGGAGATATCGAGCCCTTCGCCGCGCAAAGCGTATTCGCCCGGTGTCATGGCCTCCCAATTGATGAATAAATCGTGCAAGCGCGAAGGGCCGGAGAGGCCGGTGGCGAGCGCGGTCTCTAGCACGCTATGGCGGTTGGCCAACATCTCACGAGCTTGATTCAGGGTCAGGTATTGAAGGTACTTTTTGGGGCTCACGCCTGTCCATTGGCGAAATATTCGCTGGAAGTGGGCTTCAGACAAACCCATCGCTGCCGCGACTTCACCGAGCGAGGGCTGGGTGGCTGCCCGACTGTCGATATAGTCGATCGCGCGCGCAATGAGGGAAAAGTGATAGGGGTCCGGCTTCATATTGTGTCCTTTTGCGTTAAGGCAAGCATAGCGGCGCGTTCCCCTTTAGCCACCCGAAACCTGCGCAATGTTTTGGCTTGCTATCGCGCGCCCCGACGTGGCATCTAAACCCATGGTCAAACAGCTCGATTATAACACGATTCACCAGATTTTCTCGCGTTTTCGCGACAGCGAAGCCGAGCCGAAGGGTGAGTTGAACCACGTGAATGCCTATACGCTTGTTGTGGCGGTTGCGCTTTCGGCGCAGGCAACGGATGTTGGGGTTAACAAGGCCACCGAGGCACTGTTCAAGATAGCTGACACACCTGAAAAAATGCTGGCACTGGGTGAAGAAGGTCTGATCGAGCACATCAAGACCATCGGGCTCTACAAGCAAAAAGCCAAGAATGTGATCAAGGCCAGCCGGATATTGGTTGAGGATTATGGCGGGGTTGTGCCCTCGTCCCGCGCCGCGCTGGTTAGCCTACCGGGTGTCGGGCGCAAAACCGCGAATGTGGTGCTGAACGTGTGGTTCAAAATGCCGGCACAAGCGGTGGATACCCACATTTTTCGGCTTTGTAACCGCACTGGCATTGCTGTGGGAAAAAATGTGGATGCCGTAGAGCGCGCGATTGAAGACCATATTCCCGCCGAGTTTCAACAACACGCCCATCACTGGATGATCCTGCACGGGCGCTATATATGTAAAGCGCGCAAGCCGGTTTGCACAAATTGTATCATCGCGGAATTCTGCGAGTCTGAGGATAAAAACATATGAGCAAGAAGTATCAGGTTGTCGGGATTGGCAATTCGATTGTCGACGTTTTGAGCCAAGTCGAGGATGAATTCCTTGTGGAAAACGGTATTGAAAGGGGCATTATGACCCTGATCAACCTCGAACGCGCTGCGGAAATCTATGAAAAGACCGGACCTTCGATGGAGATTTCCGGCGGGTCGGCCGCCAACACGATAGCGGGGCTTGCCCAAATGGGGGTGCGTACCGCTTATGTGGGCAAGGTTAAAGACGACCAGCTCGGCACCATTTTTTCGCATGACCTGCGCGCGCAAGGTGCAGATTATGAAACGCCATTGGCTCCGGCAGATCATGAAGCCGAAACCGGCCGTTGCATGGTTATGGTGAGCCCTGATGCCGAGCGCTCGATGAACACTTACCTCGGGGTTTCGGAGTTTTTAACACCGGACGACATTGATGAAGCCATGATGGCCGACACAGACTGGATATACCTTGAGGGCTACCGTTTTGACGGCCCCGAAAGCCATGCCGCCTTTGCCAAAGCGATTGATGCCTGCCGCGGTGCGGGTGGTAAGGTTTCCCTCACACTATCAGACCCGTTTTGCGTTGAACGGCATCGCGATGAATTTCGGAGTATGATCAACGATCATATTGACCTGCTGTTTTGCAACGAGCATGAACTCCGCGCGATGTATGAGGACGAAGACCTGAGCGTTGCCCTCCGCTTGGCCTCGAAAGAGGTGGATACAGTTGTTTGTACCGTGGGTGAAAAAGGTGCCTATGTTTGGCGCGACGGGTTTGAAACCCACGCACCGGCGGACCCTATCCACATCGTTGACGCAACCGGCGCGGGAGATCTTTTTGCCTCCGGCTTTTTCTATGGCGAACTGAATGGCTATGATACCCTGACAACCGGCCGGATGGGCTGCGTTGCCGCGGGCGAAATTATCTCGCATATTGGCGCTCGGCCGGAAGCGGATTTGAAAATCCTGTTTGCCAAGCATGATTTGATATAAGGGAAAAACGATGGCTTATGACTACGACAGTGAAAACATATTTGCCAAAATATTGCGCGGCGAGATCCCCAATGACACGGTGATGGAGACCGACCACTGCCTTGCCTTCCGTGATATCGCGCCACAGGCACCCGTGCACGTTTTGGTGATCCCGAAGGGCGCATACGTAAATTTTGATCATTTCGGTTCTGAGGCATCGGATGCCGAGTTGGTGGACTTCAACCGCACCGTTGCCAAAATCGCCAACGAGAT
>DFBP01000078.1:27584-31672 GCA_002366685.1 Rhodobacterales bacterium UBA3077
CACGGCGTGCAGGATGTGCCGCACTTCCACATGCACCTGCTCGGCGGGCGTCGCTTGGGGCGGATGCTTAACGGCTGACCAACCACTCAAAGGCGGGTTTGTTTTGGCCATCAGTTGTGCGCAGGCCCAGCGTGCCCAGATAGCTGAGAAAGCACGGGTTAGGCACGCCGTAATAGCGGCGATAATGGTCAAGCGCTCCGGGGGTTATGTCATGTAGCCATACTAGCATCGCCAGCGGAATATCACCCTCCCTCGCCTCAAGCGCGGCCACTAATTCTTGAAAATAAGCCAGCTGCTTTGCCTCGCTGGAGCCACACCCGCCGGAGGGATAGCCGGTTTCAGTCAAGAAAACCGGCTTGCCAGCGGCTAGTGCCACCATGGCGTCAAGCTGGTTGGAAATATCGGCGGGCGGCAGCACCCGAAAGCCGGAATCAAGCGGGTAATAGTTGATAAAAAGCGCATCCGAGGCTTGGTTGGCGCGCAGGATATGCGGGCCGTTTGCTCCCCTGAAACCATCCCATGTTGCAGTAAAGCCCACCGGCACACCGGGCCGCAGCTGGCGCACGATTTCTGCTGCCCCCGCAAAAAAACCGGCAAATTCGGCCCAGTCTTCTGGGGTGGCAAGGTAGCCGTCGACCTCGTTGCCAATCGAAATCGCCACTAGGTCGGTGTCTTCCAGGCGGGTTAGCACCGCTGATACATAGCTTTCAAACCGTGCCAAAACCCGTGGATCATCAAAGGCATAGCCGCGTAGCGCTTCGGGGCGGCGCTCGTTTACCGTGTCGATCACGGCGAGGGAAAGCACAAGGTTCAGGTTTTTGCTTGGGTAATAGCTGTTGGCAATGGTTGGCCAGTCAATATCAGGGGCATAGCTGCCGCTTTTATCGGCCTCATCCCAAAACAGGGTAAGCGAGGTAGCGCTGGCCCCGGCGCTCAGGGCTTGGTTTACATCAAGGTCATAGTCACCGCTGTTGGATTCGGTGATCGAAATTCCAAGGGTTTGCGCCCAAGCGGGGGCAGCAAATGCCAGTAATGCAGCCAAGACCAAGATGGGTTTCATAGGATATCTCTCCAATAAAGCTAACTGGGATCATAGTTAACCCGAAAAGGAATTCAACCGTGGCTTCTGGCCTTGAGCGGCAGCGGCGAACGTGGCAAACTAGGGTGAAACCAATACAGGATAAAGCCATGAGCCTCGAAGCGCCAGAAGTCGAAATTGTCACCAAAGCACAAGTGAGTTGCGACGGCGGTGGCGAGCACCCGCGCGTGTGGCTAACCATCCCTGAAGATAAGGGCTGGGTTGAATGTGGCTATTGCGACAAACGGTTTGAACTGAAAAAAGACTAGGCGGGGCCGAAGCCCCGCGCAGGGCTTAGCGACGGCGCGCTATGGCTTCCTGAACCATTGGCATACCGTTGCCGGGATAGCGCATAAAGCGGGCTGCCTCGCCGTCATATTGAACCATTTGGCAGTTATACCCGCGGCGTGGGGTCGTTAATGTGCGGCAGAATGCATCGCCGACCCACTCCCATGTGCCTTCCATAGTGCGGCCTGCATAGGTGCCGCTGATTGTTCCATCGGCTTCAATGACAAAGGAACTATTATTGCGCGAAAGGGTGTTTCCCACCACAAATTGATTGAATGCTTCGGCATTGGTGATTTGCGAATATCCGTTTGCGGCTAAGGCCTGAGTACCAACGACAGCCAAGGCCGCCAGCAAGGGCAAGGTGAATTTGATTTTCATGGTCTTTTCCTACGTGTTAAGACGATTGACATGGCACCTCACTGCGAGAATACGGCACCGGGTGTGGTTTGAGGTAGGTGACTACATCACGAATTCGCCAATTCTAAACGTGAATTGCGGTGATCGCGGCACCCAAAATGTTGACAATACAATGAAATTTAAACCTACCCTGCCGAATGCGGCGCTAAAACCGCATCTCGACAGCACCAAGGTTCCGTTCCCTCTGATAAACCCATATATTTTTGCGGTTGTCGGCAAAAAAAGTGGGCAGCCGGGGGGGGAACCTGTAGCGGATATAATGTTTACAATTTTGAATAATAGCCGAACAGTTGTTGGTGTGCCAAAGAAAAGCACACAAACCTTATATTTTTATGGTTATTGTGAGACATTTTTGCCTCACTTCGAAGTGAAATAATTCCTGTCGCTGCATTGGAGAAGTCAGGATTATGTGCGAAAAGAACAAAAAGCATTACGGGGAAGCCATGACACGCGAGACATTTGGCAAGGGCCACCACTTACAGCTGATAGACGGCTCTGCCTTTATCTTTCGGGCTTTTCACGCGCTACCACCGCTAACGCGTAAATCTGACGGGTTACCGGTCGGGGCTGTGGCTGGCTTTTGTAACATGATCTACAAACAGGTCGAGGACAATGCGGGCCACGATGCGCCCACGCATGTCGCCGTGATTTTTGATGCAAAAGGCAAGACATTCCGTAGCGAAATATTTCCCGAGTACAAAGCGCACCGCCCGCCGGCGCCGGAAGACCTAGTGCCTCAGTTTCCGATCATTCGTGAGGCAACGCGGGCGTTTAATCTACCCTGTATCGAAATGGAAGGCTTTGAGGCGGATGACATAATCGCAACCTATGCGGCGCAGGCTCGTGAGGCTGGCGGGCGGGTCACAATTATTTCTTCCGACAAAGACCTGATGCAACTGGTTGGCAGTGGTGTCGAAATGCTTGACCCGATGAAAAACGGGCGCATCGGCATTGAAGAGGTCGAGGGTAAATTTGGCGTAGGGCCGGACAGGGTGGTGGATGTGCAATCACTGGCGGGCGACTCGGTTGATAACGTGCCAGGCGCCCCCGGAATCGGGATCAAGATCGCGGCGTTGTTGATCAATGAATACGGGGATCTTGATACGCTTTTGGCGCGGGCCGAGGAGGTTAAGCAGCCCAAAAGGCGGCAGACACTTATTGAGAAAGCGGATCAAATCAGGATGAGCCGTGATCTTGTATATTTGCGCCAAGACGTTCCGGTGCTGGAAGCCATTGAAGATTTTGAGTTGCGCGAACCGGTTGCGGATGATGTGCTGCCATTCCTTGCGGAAATGGAGTTTCGAACGCTGACCAGCCGGATTGCCGCGAAACTTGGCGTGAGCGCACCGGAAATCAAGGAAGCCGAGCCAGAAATCGCACCGGATTCCACCCCTGCTGCCGATGTTTCATCCCACGGGGTTCCATTTGACCATGGCAAGTATGAGGTTATCTCGGATTCAGAAGGTTTGCAGCGCTGGATTGATCAAATTTACCGCCGCGGCTGGGTGGCCTTTGATACCGAAACTACTGGTCTGGACGAAATGCGGGTTGATCTGGTCGGAGTCTCGCTCAGCGTGGAGCCCGGTGAAGCGTGCTACATCCCGATGGGGCATGTGGCAGGTGAAGGTGACCTGTTGGGCAGCATTGAAAGGGCCGAAGGGCAGATGGATTTTGCCGAGGCCCTGGCACTGCTCAAGCCGATGCTGGAGGACCCGAGCATCCTCAAGATCGGGCAAAACATGAAGTACGATCTCAAGATCATGGCGCGGCAAGGTGTTGAGATGGTCTCGATCGATGACACGATGCTGATGTCTTATGTGCTCAATGGCGGGGTGCATCGCCACGGGATGGACGAGCTTTCAACCCGCTATTTGCACCATACACCCATTCCGATCAAAAGCCTGCTCGGGACAGGTAAAGCCGCCATTACTTTTGACCGTGTTCCGGTGGCCGAAGCTGCGCCCTATGCGGCTGAAGATGCAGATATTACACTCCGGCTTTGGCATATCCTGCGCCCGCGCCTTGTGGCAGAGCGGATGAGCACGGTTTATCACACGCTGGAGCGGCCACTCGTGCCGGTTCTGGCCGAGATGGAGATGACCGGCATCAAGGTTGACCGCGCGCAGCTGGCGGCTATGTCTAACGTATTTGCGCAAGATATGGCTGGGCTTGAGGCTGAGATCAAATCACTCGCGGGGCGCGATTTTAACGTCGCCTCCCCCAAACAGCTTGGCGAAATCCTGTTTGATGAAATGGGGCTTCAAGGTGGCAAAAAGGGAAAAACCGGTGCCTATGCAACGGGGGC
>DFBP01000059.1:0-899 GCA_002366685.1 Rhodobacterales bacterium UBA3077
ATGCTGGCCGGTGGTTACATCAAATTTGTCGCCTTCCCGGAGCTGGACGGAGACACTATTGTGGCCCGCGTATTGTTACCGCAAGGAACCCCCCTTTCCCGCACGGAGGCAGTGGTCGAGCGGCTGGAAAACGGGCTGCTTGTCGTGAATACGGAAATGCCGCAACCCGAGGGCGAGGATTTGATCAGGAACGTGACCGTATCGTACGGCGTCAACCGGGATGCCTTCGAGAGCGGGGCCAATGTGGTGACGGTCAGCGTTGACCTGATGCCTTCCTCGCAGCGCAATGTTCGCCCTGATGCTATCATGGCCTTGTGGCGAGAGACCGTCGGCCCCGTGCCGGATGTGATCTCATTGAAATTTGCCGAGGCCACAATTGGCCCGGCAGGGATCGCCATTGATATGCGCCTGCGCGGTGATGATTTGGAAACCCTGAAAGAAGCCTCGCTCGAGTTGCATGACTGGCTTTGGCGCTATGATGGGGTGACCTCGATTCTGGATGACCTGCGGCCGGGGAAACGCGAATTGCAGATCACGCTGAAGGAGGCTGCGGGGCCCATGGGGGTGACGGCGGCGCTGATTGCCGAGCAACTCCGCTCGGCCTATTTCGGGACCACCGTCAGCGAAATGCTGGTCAACGGACAACTTCTGCAAGTTAGTGCGCAATTTGCAGATGACGGGCAGGGCAGCCTCAGCCAGTTTGACGACTTCAATATCACCCGCCCCGATGGCAGCTTTGTGCCGCTTTTGGTGGTCGCCAGCATCGATTACGGCCGTGGTTACAACCGGATCAATCGGGAAAACGGACGCCGCACCCTCACCGTGCAAGGCACCATCGATACCCGCATTGCCAACGCAAGCGCCATTGTCAGCGATACTTTGGCCAATTTTATTCCCGG
>DFBP01000059.1:946-5662 GCA_002366685.1 Rhodobacterales bacterium UBA3077
TGACCACACAAAAGTCGATGGTCAAAGGCTTTGGCATCGGCCTGATCGGGGTGTTTTTGCTGCTGAGCTTCCTGTTCAGCTCTTATATTGAACCCTTGGTTGTGATGTTGATTATTCCGCTGTCTTTCATCGGGGCTATTTTTGGGCATATGGCCATGGGGCTTGATTTTTCGATGCCGTCGATGCTCGGGTTTGTGGCGCTGGCGGGTGTTGTGGTGAATAACTCCATCCTGCTGGTGGCGTTTGTGAAAAACGAACACGGTGCCAGCGCCACCGTGGCCGAGGCTGCGGCCAAAGCGGCGCGTGCGCGATTTAGGGCCATATTCCTGACCTCGCTCACCACCATTGCCGGGTTGTTGCCGATTTTAACAGAGACCAGCCTGCAAGCCCAAATCCTGATTCCGCTGGTAGCAAGCCTGGTTTTCGGGCTTTCGGCCTCCAGCTTGATCACCTTGTTTGTCTTGCCTTCGTTTTATTCGATCCTCGATGATTTTGGGCTGAGCACTTTGGCCCGTGAGCGGCGGGAAGCCGGGAAAGCGGCAGTGCCAGCGGTTCAAGTGTAAGCCGCCAGAGCCAGCGGCGCATTTTTGCCAAAGGCAAAAATGGAGCTGCGGCGCCATGGCCTCGCTTCGCTCGGTGTTCGCGCAAAGCTTAAAATCGGGCGCTTTTGGGCTAGACAGCGCAACCGAAAGCAGGGTTAAAAGGAGGCCTGTTTTCTGGAGGCTGAAATGGCTAGCAAAATCCCTGCAACTGTAATTACCGGCTTTCTCGGCGTCGGGAAAACCACGATGATCCAGCACCTGCTCGCCAATGCCAATGGCAAGCGGCTGGCGCTGATTATCAACGAATTCGGTGATCTCGGCGTAGATGGAGATATCGTGAAAGGCTGCGGGATTGAGGGGTGCGAGGATGACGACGTTCTGGAACTCTCCAACGGCTGCATTTGCTGCACGGTGGCCGAAGATTTTGTTCCGGCGATGGAAAAGTTGCTGGATCGGGCCGACCCACCCGACCATATCGTGATCGAAACCTCGGGGCTGGCCTTGCCGCAACCCTTGGTGCGCGCCTTTAATTGGCCCGAAATTCGTAACCGCGTCACGGTTGATGGCGTGGTTACCGTGGTCGATAGCGATGCCGTGCAGGCCGGGCGCTTTGCCCATAATGAGGCCGCGATTGACGCGCAGCGCGCAGGGGATGACATGCTCGACCATGAAACCCCGCTCTCGGAGCTGTTTGAAGACCAGCTCGCCTGCGCGGATATGATCGTGCTGAACAAAACAGACCTGCTGACGCAGGAGGAAACAACAGCGCTGGAAGCCAGACTTTCAGACGGAACCCGCAAGGGTGTGCATTTTGTGAAAGCCGAGATGGGCGCTGTCAGCCCGGCTACGCTGCTCGGCCTCGGGGTTGGGGCTGAGGGCGATATGGCCGCGCGCCATGCGCACCATCATCACCACGATGACGACCATGATCATGACCACCACCACGATCACGACCATGATGACTTCGAGAGCTTTCAGGTGACTTTGCCCGTGGTCGAGGACGCAGAGGCGTTTGCCGGGCGGGTAAAACAGGTGATTATCAACCACGATATCCTCCGGCTCAAAGGCTTTGCCCAAGTGGGCAGTAAGCCAATGCGGCTGGTTGTTCAGGCCGTCGGCCCTCGTGTTGACAGCTATTTCGACCGGCCATTGCTGGAAGCCGAAAAAGGGAAAACCTCACTGGTTGTGATCGGGCAGGCAGGGCTGGACCAAGCGGCGATTGAAAAGGCGCTGGCGGGGTGATTTTTATTGCGGCAGAGGACCCTCTTGCGCCGCAATCCCGTGCGCTGATCGACGAAAGCGAAGTCTTTATCCGCACCGTCTTCCGGCCAGAGGCTTGCTATACCTATTCACCGGAAGAGCTGGCAAATCCACAATCCACCTTCTTTGTGGCGCGCGAGGCTGACCAGCCATTGGGCTGCGTGGCGCTGGTCGATATGCAGGACTATGCCGAGATCAAACGATTGTTTGTGCCAGATCAATGCCGGGGCAAGGGCGTAGCACGCGCTTTGATGGAAGCGCTTGAGGCCCATGCCGCTGCGAGCGGGCATCACCTGATCAGGCTTGAAACAGGTGAAGAACTGGCCGCAGCTGTTATATTGTATCGGCGGATGGGATATACCGAATGCGCGCCGTTCGGGGCCTACGGAAGCGGCGAAAAAAGTCTGTTTATGGAAAAAAGGCTGGATTAATGCATCTGCTGCAAGCACAGGCTGGGGAAATCACCGACGGCTCCGAGCCGGTGGACCTCGGGCAATCGCCTGCCGAAGTGATCGTGATCAGCGCCGCCGATACCGAGATCGCTGCACTTTCAGCGGCTTATGGTGAAATGTCAGGCGGGCCCGCCAGCCTGAGGCTCGCTAATCTTAGCCATCTTTCGCATCCGTTTACCATTGATAAATACCTCGATGACACGGCTACCAAAGCGCGTTTGGTGGTCGTCCGCGCGCTGGGCGGCGCGGCTTATTGGCCTTACGGGGTTGAACAGTTTTCAATCCGCCTGCGGGCAGCGGGCGTGGCACTGGCAGTGCTGCCGGGGGATGATAAGCCCGATGCGGAGCTGCGGAATATCTCAACGGTATCGGATGAAGACTATGATGCGCTCTGGGCCTACCTTGTGGAAGGCGGGCCGGAGAACAACACCAATTTTCTGCGCCACGCGCGGCACATGCTGGAAGGCGGCGAAGCCCCGCTCGCGGCCAAAACCCTGCTCCGCGCGGGCGTCTATGCCCCAGGGGTTGCCGAGGCCTCGGTGGAAGACCTCCGGCAATCTTTGTGGCAAGACGGCCAGCCGGTTGTGGCGCTGGTGTTCTACCGCGCGCTGGTGCAGGGCGCGGGGCTGCACCCCGTAAACCGGATGATCCGTGCGCTGGCGCGGCAGGGGTTAAACCCGCTGCCGATCTTTGTCGCCTCGCTCAAAGACCCGCTTTCAGCCGCCACTCTGGCGCAGATATTCGAGCAGGCCCCGCCGAATATTGTGCTCAACGGCACCAGCTTTGCGGTTTCCTCACCGCAATCCGGCGCTTCTGAAAACCCGCCAACCCCGCTGGATGCCCCCGGCGTGCCGGTGTTCCAGATCGTGTTTGCTGCGGGAACCGAGGCAGCATGGGAAGACAGCACCGCTGGTTTTTCGGCCCGTGATATCGCCATGAATGTCAGCCTGCCCGAGATCGACGGGCGGGTGCTGACCCGCGCCGTCAGTTTCAAGGGCGAAGCCTATTTTGACGAGGCCACCGAATGCCTTATCACCGCTTACCGCGCCCATGGTGAGCGTATCCAGTTTGTCGCCGAACTGGCGGCGAACTGGGCTAAACTTGGAGCTACCCCGGAAGCTGACCGCAAGGTGGCGCTGGTGCTTGCGAACTACCCCAATAAAGATGGCCGCTTGGCCAATGGTGTGGGGCTCGATACCCCCGCCGCCACGGTCGGCGTTCTGCACGCGCTGGAAAGCGCCGGATACCGCACCCGCAACTTGCCCACCGATAGCGCTGACCTGATGGCGCAAATCCTCAAAGGTCCGACCAACTGGCTGACCGACCGCGCCAGCCGCGAGGGCGGCGAGCGCCTTTCCATGGCCGATTACCAGATCGACTATGGCCAACTCCCTACTGATACCCGCCGCCGCATCGAGGAACGCTGGGGCAAACCCGAGGCGGACCCGTTCTTTACCGAAGGCGAAGTTGATTGCGGATATTTCAGCCTGTCGATCCTGAGCTTTGGCAATGTGGTTGTCGGCGTTCAGCCCGCGCGCGGCTATAATATTGACCCGACCGATAGCTACCACTCCCCCGACCTTGTGCCACCGCACAATTACTTTGCGTTCTACTTCTGGCTCCGCCACCAGCACCGCACCAATGCGATTGTGCATATGGGCAAACACGGGAACCTCGAATGGCTGCCGGGCAAAGCCCTTGCGCTTAGCAACGAGTGCTTCCCCGAGGCCGTGCTTGGCCCAACCCCGCATTTCTACCCGTTCATTGTCAACGACCCCGGCGAAGGCACCCAAGCCAAGCGCCGTGCACAAGCCGTGATTATTGACCATCTGACCCCGCCCTTGACCCGCGCCGAAAGTTACGGCCCGATGCGCGACCTTGAGGCGCTGGTTGATGAGTATTACGAGGCCGCAGGGGTGGACCCGCGCCGGACCACGATTCTGCGTGGCGAGATTCTCGACCTTAGCCGTGTGACAAAACTGGACGAGGAGGCCGGGGTTGACTGGGGCGCCGGGGATGACAGCGCGCTGGGTGCCATTGATAGCTATCTGTGTGAGCTGAAAGAAAGCCAGATTCGGGATGGTTTGCACATCTTTGGCCAAGCCCCCGAAGGGCCGCTGGAGCGCGATCTTGTGCAGGCCCTCGTGCGGGTACCGCGCGGGCAGGGCAAGGCGGGTGATGCCTCGCTCATCCGTGCGTTGGCCGCGGATATGATGCTTGGCTTTGACCCGCTCGATTGCGATATGGCCGCCAAGTGGGAAGGTCCGCGCCCCAAAGTGCTGAAAGCCGCCTCTGCTGAGAACTGGCGCATTGCCGGTGATACCGTCGAGCGGCTCGAATGGTTGGCCTCGCGCCTGATCGAGGGGCTGGAACCAGACCCGCAATGGAAACGCACGCGTTTGGTGGTTGAGGAAATCCACGCACGGGTAGTCCCTGCGGTTCGGGCGTGTGGAGAAGCCGAA
>DFBP01000265.1:0-2525 GCA_002366685.1 Rhodobacterales bacterium UBA3077
GGCGATGTGATCGAAGCACAGGGGGACCCGAGCTTCTTTATCAATGCCGGACAGTGCGGGCGGTTTCACGACCTCGCCCAAACCGATTTTGGTGGCGGGGAGGCCGGCATCAGTCTCGCCCATGGCACCCCTTATGCCATGCCCCTCTCGCTCACGATGATCGAGCGCCATCCGCTCGGAAGTCAGATGTTCATGCCATTGAATAGCGCTCCCTTTCTCGTCATTGTGTCCGACAGCCCCGAGGCCACGCCCAAAGTCTTTCTAACCAACGGCGCGCAGGGCATTAACTACCACCGCGGCACATGGCACGGTGTACTAACCCCGCTAAACGCGCCACAGCCGTTCTTGATTGTTGATCGCATAGGCGAAGGCAACAACCTTGAAGAACATTTCTTCGAGACCCCGTTTTCGGTGAGCTTGCCACATGCCTAGCCCCATCTTGTTTGTTCATACCGCGATTGACCGCGCCGCTCACCTGCGAAATGACGAGGCCGCCCAAGCCGAGCTTCGCACCACACCTGCTGCACGGGTTATGGCCCTTTGGCGCGGCAATGTTCTGGTGGATAATTCACCCGATATCGCTTGGCTGAATTTTGACGAGGCTGCCAAGGCCAACCCGCGCGGAGACCCGCTGTTTTTGGGCTTGCAAAACGGCCAGCCCCGCTATGCGGTTGAGATCAGTGACTGGGGGGGCCCCAAGCCCGGCCAAAGCGCGTTTGACCCAAACGACGTCCGCCACCCCGACCTGCCTGAAAACCTGAGCTTTCGCGACCTACGCAGCCTGATGTTTGGCTTGACCAACCCCGAGTTGGGTGATGCGGCCACGGCCAAATCTCTGTTGCACTGGCACGAATCCCACCGCTATTGCGGCTATTGTGGTTCCAAAACCACGCTCACCCATGCGGGTTGGCATCGCAATTGCCCCAGTTGCAAGCGCATGGGGTTTCCGCATATCGAGCCGGTCGTGATCATGCTTGTCACGCGCGGCAATCAAACACTGCTGGGCCGCTCCCACGGCTGGCCAGAAGGCATGTTTTCCTTGCTGGCTGGCTTCATGGAACCGGGTGAAACCATAGCGCAAGCCGTGCGCCGGGAGGTGTTTGAGGAAACCGGCATCAAAACCGGCAAGGTTCGGATTTTGGACGACCAACCCTGGCCCTTTCCCGGCTCTTTGATGATTGGTTGCCATGCCGAAGCCCTTACAGAAACTATTAACCTCGATCCTGTAGAGCTTGATTCCGCGCTCTGGGTTAGCCGGGAACGGGTGCTCGAAACGCTGGACGGGAGCGATCCAAGCTTTAAGCCAGCGCGAAAGGGCGCGATTGCGCGAAATCTACTGGATAGATGGCTTGCAGATTGTATATAAGCGATAAAAATTAAATAAGGGTCTTTATGGAACTGTCGTATAGCTGCACAATTAATGTGCCACAAAAATTTGCCTTCAGCCGCGCCACCGATTTCGAAAATTTCGAACTGCAAGGATTTGGCAATCTTAGCCGGTTTGAACCTGTTTCGGAGGTGCGCGCTCCCGAGATCGGCGCACGCTGGCGCACCTCCTCCGAGTTTCAGGGACGGCCCCGCCGGTTCTCTCTGGAACTTTTTGAACTGGAACCCCACAGCAAGGTTGTGCTGGGAAACAAATCTGAAAAATACGATATCGAATCCGAATTCCTTTTCGAAGAGATCGGCCCCGAAGAAACAGGTTTTTCTTTTAATCTGAACGCCAAAGCGCAGTCTATCACAGCGCGTTTGATCCTTCAGACCATCCAGCTTGCGCGGGCAAGAATCGAAAAATCTATGCAATCCGATTTTGACGATATGGCGCTCCGCATGGAAGAAGCCTACGACGCTGGCGAATAGATTTTCTAGCTCAGAGTTTTCCGAAACTTGGCAGCCGGGTAAGTGCCCAAAACGCGCATTTCGCTGGTAAAATAGTCCAGTTCTTCCAACGCGCGCTTCAGGCCCTCATCCTCGGGGTGGCCTTCCACATCCGCATAAAACTGGGTCGCAGTAAAGCTGCCATTCAGCATATAGCTTTCCAGCTTCAGCATATTCACCCCGTTGGTCGCAAACCCGCCCATTGCTTTATAAAGCGCTGACGGCAGGTTGCGGACCTCAAAAACCAGTGTGGTAATCATGTTGCTCTGTCGCGGCACAGAGCGCGGTTCGGGGGCTGTCACCAGAAAGCGGGTGGTGTTATGGGCGTTATCTTCAACGTGGCGGGCCAACAGGTCCAGCCCGTAAAGCTTTCCGGCCAATTCGGAAGCCAGCGCCGCAACGGATGTATCCCCGAGCTCTGCGACATGCTTGGCAGAGCCAGCAGTATCAGCCCCGATTTCTGATTTAATTCCGTGTTCAGCCAAAAAGCCACGGCTTTGGCCGAGCAAAACCGTATGGCTCATGGCGACCTTTACATCCTCTATGCGCGCACCTTTTACCCCCAACAGGTTCACATGCACCCGCACAAAGTGCTCACCAATAATGTGTAAACCTGATTCGGGTAAAAGCGCGTGAATATCGGCCAC
>DFBP01000265.1:2560-6410 GCA_002366685.1 Rhodobacterales bacterium UBA3077
CGCCTCTTGGCCCGGAAATACTTCGGCAACCGCCTGATGGGAGTAGGCGCCAAGCTCACCCTGAAAGGAAATTATCTGTTTCATACCGTTTTTCACCCATTTGGTCGTTTAGTCGCGCTTTCTACACCTTGATTTCGCCATAAAGATACGGCTAAAACCCGTTGGAGCAATTCATTGCGGGCGCGACCCGGGCAAAAGTAAGGTATTTCATCCGATGAACACAATGGAAATCACAAAAGTAGTTGCTGGCGTATGCGGCTCCCTGCTTATTCTACTGCTGCTGAAAATGGCTGCGGGCTCCTATTACATCGGTGGCCACGGTGGTGGCGAACACGCCGAAGCGGCTTATACGATTGCTACCGAGGATGGTGGCCACGCCGAAGAAGCCGTCGAAGTCGTGCCTTTCTCCGAAGTTCTGGCAACAGCAGATGCAGGCACCGGCGCGCGTGTGTTTAACAAGTGTAAAGCCTGCCACGCAGCTGAAGCGGGAGTTAACAAAGTTGGCCCATCGCTGTTTGGTATTGTTGACCGCGCTCAAGGCTCTGAGGAATTCGGTTATTCCAGCACTGTGGCCGGCCTTGGCGGCACATGGACAACAGACGAACTCAACAATTTCCTGATCAAGCCATCCGATTACGCCCCGGGCACCTCGATGAGCTTCCCCGGTCTTGGAAAAGAAAAAGACCGCGCAAACGTCATCGCCTATCTTGCAACCCTGCAATAGGTCTTCGTGATTTCAAACAAAAGCCGCGCCCGTGAGAACAGGCGCGGCTTTTTGCTTGTTAACGCGCCGTTCACACAATCGCGTCTTGCGCTGACGGGGATTCACGCTACCATATTTTTAAGCCAATTGGAGGACGTGACATGATAAACCGCAACCACAGCAAAGCCCGCGCCATTTCCCGCACCGAAGTGCCGCTCTGGAAGGTGTTTAGCGTATTGTTTGTCGCCGCGGCGCTGACGCTGGTAGCCGGGTTTACCCGCGCGCAGGAAGACACAACCATCAGCCACGGCCTGTCTCAATTTGGGGAGCTTAAATACGCCGCCGATTTCCCCTATCTCGACTACGTGAACCCCAACGCACCCAAAGGTGGCGAATACTCGACATGGGCCTTCGGTACTTTTGATTCGATGAACCCCTACATCACCAAAGGCAGCGCCGCTGGCAGCTCCTCTGTTTTCATCGAGTCGCTAATGGTTGGCACCGCTGATGAGCCCGACTCGGTTTACGGCCTGATCGCCGAAACCATCGAATACCCCGAAGACCGCGCGTGGGCGATCTTCAGCCTGCGCCCCGAGTCACGTTTTTCAGACGGAACGCCTATAACCGCATCCGATGTTGTCTTCACCCACTACATTTTCCTTGAAAAGGGTATCCCCTCCTACCGCGCCATCGTTGAGGCGGAGATCGCCTCGGTTGAAGCTCTCGATGAGCACCGCGTGAAGTTCACCTTCGTAAACCCGGCGGATGACAACACAAACCTGATGCTCGCCGCCGGAACCCCCGTTCTTTCCGAAGCCCAGTTCGCGGACCGTGACTTTGCGGAATCAACGCTGGACCCGATCCTCGGCAGCGGCCCCTATGTGCTTGAATCCATGGATGTGGGCAAACAACTGATCTATGTCTATAACCCCGATTATTGGGGCGCAGACCTTCCGATCAATATCGGAACCAACAACTTCGAACACATCCGCTATGAGTATTACGCAGACCCAACCGCCGCGTTTGAGGGGTTCAAAGCTGGCGAGTACCTGTTCCGCACCGAGAACTCCTCACAAGCCTGGGCGCAAAACTACGCTTTCCCGGCTGTTGATAACGGCTGGGTGACCAAGGAAGAAATCTTCAATGGCAACATCGGCCAAGCCCAAGGCTTCTTTTTCAACCTCCACCGTGACAAATTCAGCGACCCGCGCGTGCGGGAAGCCGTCGGGATGGCGTTTAACTTCGAATGGTCCAATAGAACCCTGTTTTTCGGTCTCTACAGCCGTGTTGACAGTTTTTTCAAAAACTCGGATCTGGAAGCCCGCGGAGAAATCCCGGCTGACGAACTGGCCATTCTGGAAGAATTCCGCGCCGATCTCCCCGAGTCAGTCTTCACCGAGGCCGTCTATTCCCCCCCCGTCAACGACGACACTGAGCTTTCCCGCTCGGTCATCCGCGCGGCCGGAGCCTTACTGGATGACGCAGGCTGGACCGTGCAGGACGGTGTCCGCAAAAACGCCGCTGGCGAGCCACTCACCATCGAGTTTCTGAACTACTCGCCGCTGTTTGACCGCATTATCAACCCGTACCTCGAAAACCTCGAACTGCTGGGCATTGAAGCCACCAACAACCGCGTAGACAGCGCCCAATACACCGAGCGCACCCGCAACCGTGAATTTGACGTGATGATCTCGACCTACGGGAACTCGATCACGCCCGGCCTCGGCCTGCGCCAAACCTATGGTTCTGAAAACGCCAACGTGCCTTCGCGCAACCGCGCTGGTTTGGAAAACCCGGCAATTGATGCCCTCGTCGAGCGCATTATCGCCTCCAAAACCCGGGATGAGCTCAACCTCAACACCCGCGCGTTGGACCGTGCCCTGCGCGCCATGCACATTTGGGTGCCACAGTGGTTCAAAGATGTTCACACCGTGGCTTATTGGGATGTGTTCGAATACCCCGATCCAACCCTTTCGCCCTTTGCGCTTGGCGCTGGCGGATGGTGGTGGTGGTCCGAGGAAAAGGCCGCCAAGCTTGAAGCGGAGGGCGCGCTCTAAGCTATGGCCGCCTATGTCTTCCGGCGCTTATTGCTCATAATCCCCACACTTCTGGGGATTATGGTCCTGAACTTCGCGCTTATCCAACTCGCCCCCGGTGGCCCCGTTGATCAGGTTCTGGCCAACCTCGAAAACTTGGGGGACGGCTTTGACCTGCTCGGCGGCAGCAACACCGATGCGGGTATTGATGCCGGCGATTCCGAGGCTGGCTATAAAGGCCGTGTCGGCCTACCGGCTGACTTCATTGCCGACCTCGAAAAGCAATTCGGTTTTGATAAACCCTTCTGGGAACGCTTCTGGCTAATGATGCAGAACTACCTCAAGTTTGATTTCGGCGAGAGCTATTTCCGCTCGATCTCCGTGGTTGACCTTGTCCTCGAAAAAATGCCGGTTTCCATAACCCTCGGCCTCTGGTCCACCCTGATCGCCTATTTCATCTCCATCCCGCTTGGCATCCGCAAAGCCGTGAAAGACGGCTCAAGGTTTGACACATGGTCCTCAGCGGTTTTAATCGGCGCTTATGCCGTGCCAACCTTTCTGTTTGCCATCGTGCTGGTGGTAGTGTTTGCCGGTGGCTCTTACTGGAGCCTGTTCCCGCTGCGCGGCCTCACCTCCGACAATTTCGCCGACCTCTCGCTGATCGGCAAAATCAAAGACTATTTCTGGCACATCACCCTGCCCATTCTGGCCGGGGCCATCGGTGGGTTCACCACGCTGACGATGCTCACCAAAAACGTCTTCCTCGACGAGATCAAAAAGCAATATGTCATCACCGCCCGCGCCAAAGGCGCTTCGGAGCGACGCGTGCTCTATGGCCATGTGTTCCGCAACGCCATGCTGCTGGTCATCGCCAGCTTCCCCAGCATATTTATCGGCGTATTCTTCGGCGGCTCGCTGTTTATCGAAACCATCTTCTCGCTCGACGGCCTTGGTCGCCTCGGCTTTGAGGCCGCGATATCCCGCGACTATCCCGTCATGTTCGGAACCATGTATTTCTTCACCCTGTTCGGGCTGTTGATCAAAATCGTGTCTGACCTCACCTATGTCTGGATCGACCCGCGCATTGATTTCGAGAGCCGCGCCGCATGAA
>DFBP01000291.1:0-1976 GCA_002366685.1 Rhodobacterales bacterium UBA3077
TTCCAATGCTTCAAACGATCGCTTTCACGGGCTAGGAAACGGCGCAGTTGTTCGCCGCGTCCGACCGTTAGCCAGATTTTGATGAGTGTGATCCCGTCATTCACCAGCATTTCTTCAAATTTGGGAACTTGCCGAAAAAAGCGGGCGCGCTGATCACCGGTGCACCAGCCGAAAACCTTTTCGACAACCGCTCGGTTATACCAGCTTCGATCAAAAAATACAATTTCACCTGAAGAAGGTAGATGCTGGATATAGCGCTGGAAATACCACTGGGATTGCTCGGCATCCGAAGGTTTGGATAGGGCGACAACCCGCGCGCCTCGCGGATTCAGATTTTCGCGTAACCGTTTAATTGTTCCGCCTTTTCCAGCAGCATCGCGACCCTCGAAGACAACGGCTATGCGCTGTCCGGTTTCTTTGGCCCACGCCTGCAATTTGACGAGCTCGATCTGGAGCGCATCATGTTCGATCATGTAATCTTTGTTTTTAAGGACTTTTCGATACGGATACCCAGCATTTAGAACCTGACTTTTGCGGCCTTCCTGAATACGGCGGCGCACTTCTTCCGGCGCATCCTGCTCAAAATACTGGCTAATTGCTCCATCAAATGGTTTTTTCATTTTGGCCTCCAATTTGGCCTATATTGCACCAGCCGTCACCCAGCTTCAACTTACTTGGAGTCCCCTTCGAGGATATTATTGATGTCGATGTTGGTCGTTTGGTAAATTTCGTTGATCCAGTTTCCATAGAGCAGGTGCGCGTGTGAGCGCCAACGGTTTTCCGGTGGCTTCACCGGGTCGTCGTCAGGGAAATAGTCTTGCGGCACTTCAATATCTTTTCCCTTGTTGATATCGCGCTGATATTCTTGTGCCAGCGTATCACTATCATATTCAAGGTGGTTGAATATATAGAGCGAGCGCCGTTCTTTATCTTCGATAAGGCAGGGGCCGACTTCGTCGGAGTGCATCAGAATATCCAGCCCTCCATCGGCCGCAATATCTTTTTCCCGCACTTCGGTCCAGCGGCTTACGGGAACCGTAAAATCGTCTGAAAAGCCGCGCAGATAGGGCGACGCGGGCGCCAGATTTTTGTGCCGGAAACAACCGAAATGCTTTTCAGGTATAATATGCTTGGGGACATTATGATGGTGATAGATGAGCGCCATCCCCCCCCAACAAACGCCAAAGGTAGATAGAACGTTGGTTTGGGTCCAATCCATCACTTCCAGCATTTCGTCCCAGTAGGATACTTCCTCATAAGGAAGGTGCTCGATCGGCGCACCAGTGATGATCAGTCCATCAAAGTTCCGGTGCTTGATATCCTGAAATGACTGGTAGAAAGAGCCCATATGTTCAGCCGAGGTATTTTTAGCTTTATGCTCTGTCATGCGGATCAAGGTCAGCTCGATCTGGATCGGGCTGGCGCCTATCAGTCGGGCAAACTGCGTTTCCGTCTGCTCCTTTTTGGGCATCAGGTTGAGCAATCCGATTTGTAGCGGGCGCACTTCCTGCCGGTTGGCGGTGGCTTCATCCATGACATTCACGCCTTCAGAGCGCAGAATATCGTAAGCGGGCAGGTTGGCCGGGATACGAATAGGCATCAGGTGGTCCGATCTATGGCTTGGCCGATCAATTCGCTAAAATCGTGCGAGTCACGGATATGGCGGACTTCGTCAGCTGCGATGGTTACACCCCAGTTTTTTGCTATGGCTTCATAACGTGGCAGTCGGCTTTGCAACAGCTCACCGTATCCCCAGCGGATAAATTCATCCGGGTCCACCTGATCGGCCTTTATGCCGTTAATGGCGAGGTATTCGTTCCATTTGGCAAGCAAGAATTCTTCTCTGTAATACATGGGCTTTGGTGCCGCATCAAATCGCGCCTTGAGCTCTTCAGTGTGTCCTTCGTTCCCTCTGATCCAAACGGGCAGGGCTGCCGATGCCAGAGCGCTCATGACAGGGTCATCAGGGTTATCGC
>DFBP01000291.1:2101-5825 GCA_002366685.1 Rhodobacterales bacterium UBA3077
GATGCCGCCACTACTTTCTGGGCCAGGTTTGCCCAAATAAGTGGAAAGTGGCGTGAGGTTTTCGAAGGTAATATTTGATGCGATATAGATTGAATCGGACATCAGAAGCTCACGCAGAAACGGATTCCGCATGGCTTCGCGCTTGAAATTATCAACGATGTGCTCGCCCATGTAGCGCGTACCGATCCGGTAATCGACCGAATAGTGGAACCAATCTCCACCAGCGCGCAGCATCTCTGAAAGATAGGTTTTCCCAAGGCCGGACATCCCAAATAACGCGACGCGTTTATGCGTTGCGTTCTTCCAATCGATTGCCGAATTGTAAATCATCTTGCTTCTTTCGAATTTTGGTCTCCTAGGCATAAACGAGGCGCGCTGGCTTGGAAAGGCCAGACCACTGTGGATATACTAATAAGAAATTGCCTCATGACTAAAA
Organism: Rhodobacterales bacterium UBA3077; assembly: GCA_002366685.1. GTDB lineage: Bacteria > Pseudomonadota > Alphaproteobacteria > Rhodobacterales > Rhodobacteraceae > UBA3077. Next base: position 2,538 of record DFBP01000291.1, read on the forward strand.
AATATAGGGAGGGCGAGGGGAAACTGGTAGGGTTAAGTATTGATATTTAGTCGGTTTATACGACTTTCAATCTCGTCTTTCAAAGCCAGGCGCTCTTCAGGGCTAAGGAAAGCTCCCAATTCAATTTCGCGATCATTCCCGATAAGGGTGAGGTAGTTGTCTACCGGTCCACCTTCCTTGATCAATTTGATCCGAAGCCAGTAAGGATTGGCTTTCCAACGTTTAATTTCCCCGTCAAGCTCATGCCGTTCCACCGCAATAATGTCCGACCACAGGCTTAAATGCTCGGTGATCCGCCCATGACGGTAGTTGAGCTTGAACGCGAGCCACATCATCAAAAACGCGCCGCCAATAAATGGCACCATGGTCCATCCGGCAGTGGTAAAAAACAATGGCAGTGTCGGGAGGAGCAATCCAAACGCGACCAGTATCATGGTGTTGCGAAACCCTGTTCGGCCAAGAGAACGATGTGGCCACAAGGTGATTTCCCAAAGCGGAGGGTCTTCTCGAATTACGGGTTCGGAACTGGAAAGGGCCGCATCATATGCGGCCCTTTTGAATTTTGGTGAACCTGAGTCCACTAGTGGCCGCCTTTGTCCCACATTTCCTGCGTAGGCAGGGTTTCAAAGGTGTGCTCGGGCGGCGGGTTCGGCAGGGTCCACTCAAGTGTATCTGCATGTTCGCCCCAATATGCCGGTTCGGTCACTTTTTTACCGTAGCGCAAAGTGTAAACCACGATGCCGATAAAGAATACAAACGAAGCAAACGAAACGAATGCGCCAATAGAGGACAAGAAATTCCACTGTGCGAATTGCTCAGGGTAATCCAGATAACGGCGCGGCATGCCCTGACGGCCAAGGAAGTGCTGCGGGAAGAAGGTCAGGTTCGCACCGATAAACATTGTGTAGAAGTGCAGTTGACCAGCCCATTCAGGGTATTGACGGCCCGACATCTTGGCAAACCAGTAATAGATACCACCGAAGATACAGAAAATAGCGCCAAGCGACATCACGTAGTGGAAGTGGGCCACAACATAGTAGGTGTCGTGGTAGCCACGATCAAGCGGAGCTTGTGAGAGAACAATACCGGTCACGCCACCAACGGTGAACAGGAACAAGAAGCCCATCGCCCACAGCATCGGGGTTTTGAACTCAATCGAGCCACCCCACATTGTCGCAATCCAAGAAAAGATTTTTACGCCGGTTGGCACCGCGATCACCATGGTTGCCAGCATGAAGTAGCTCTGCTGCGTGGTGGACATACCAACGGTATACATGTGGTGGGCCCAAACAACAAAGCCGAGCACGCCGATAGCGACCATCGCGTAAACCATTGGCAGGTAGCCAAAAATCGGCTTTTTGGAAAAGGTCGAAATAATGTGGCTGATAATACCAAATCCCGGCACAATGATCATGTAAACTTCGGGGTGGCCGAAGAACCAGAGCAGGTGCTGGTAAAGGACCGGATCCCCGCCGCCGGCCGGATCAAAGAAGGTTGTCCCGAAGTTCCGGTCTGTCAGCAACATAGTGATCGCGCCAGCAAGCACTGGTAGGCTGAATAGAATAAGGAACGCTGTCACAAAGATCGACCACGCAAAAAGCGGGGTTTTGTGCAAGGTCATGCCCGGTGCGCGCATGTTCAGGAACGTGGTGATCATATTGATCGCGCCAAGGATAGAAGAGGCCCCCGAAACGTGTACCGCGAATATGGCGAGGTCCATGGAATACCCGCCTTCAGTAGTAGAAAGCGGTGGATAAAGCACCCAACCAACGCCAGACCCAAGCTGCCCGTTACCGCCGGGAGCCAGAAGCGAGGCGACGCCGAGCGAAGCACCACAGACATAGAGCCAGAAAGAAAGGTTGTTGAGGCGGGGGAACGCCATATCCGGCGCACCAATCATAAGCGGCATGAAATAGTTGCCAAACCCGCCAAATAGGGCGGGAATCACCACGAAGAACATCATCAAGACGCCGTGATAGGTGATCATCACATTCCACAGATGACCGTTTGGCGTACATTCACCAAGGGGCGCTTGGCTGAAAATCCGTGCACCCTCGTCACACATATATTGCACGCCGGGCTCCATGAGCTCCATGCGCATGTAAACGGTCAGACAGACCGAAATAAAACCAACCGCGGCTGACGTAAACAGGTATAGAATACCAATGTCTTTGTGGTTGGTTGACATGAACCACCGAGTAAAGAACCCCGGTCGTGCATGATCATCGTGGTCATGTGTGGCTGCGTTTGCCATTATATACTCCTGACATGTCCCTATTGTGGCGAATCTAGTTTTTGATTGCGCCTCACTCCGTTTTTTTACTTGGATAAAGCAAGATTCATTGCTTCTCAACTGTAATGATTGACGCAGATCAATTTTTTGTAGCGCCGAAGTAATGCCCAAATAAAAAAAGCGCCGCCAGAAGAACCGGCGACGCTTTTAGTTAAGCGGAAAAATTATTTTTTTCGAGATTTAGCTATCGCCATCATCATCATCGTCGTCATGTTCCATCTCTGGCGAAAGGCTAGCGAGGTAAGCCGCAACATCTTCACCACCGGCCCGCAATTTGAAGGTCATTTTCCCGCGCACGGAAGCGTCGTCAAGGAAATCTCTCAAATATCCGCTAGGGTCTGCTGTGTATGCGGCCATTGTTTCTTCGGTCCAAACCAAGCCAGCTTCTCCAGCAGCTACGATTGCGTCGCCGTAGCGGAACCCTTCAACCGTGCCAGCTGTGCGCCCGATTACCCCAAACAGGTTCGGGCCTGTGCGACCGCCGCGAACGATCACTTCATCACCATCCACAATGCCGTGGCAGGATTTGCAGCGGTTAAAAACGCTTTCGCCCGCAGCAGCATCACCTTCGGCAAAGGCTGCCGTTGCCATAGCGCCGCTGGCTACAAAGGTGGTAAGAACGAGTGACTTAAGCATGGAATTCTCCTGTAGAATGCGAATATCTGTTCCGCGAATATAGAGTGTTTCTCCTAAACCATTCAATGTAATAATGTCGCAGGCTCAACGATTTGATTAATCTTCAAATATTTGAGCGAAACCCCGCCGCAGTGCGATGTCCAGGTCATCCATGCTGGCCGGAATGCCCAAATCAACCAAACTTGTGACCCCGTAGTCGGCCAAACCGCACGGAACAATTCCTTGGTAATGGCTCAAATCTGGCTCTACGTTGATTGAAATGCCGTGAAAGGTCACCCATTTGCGAATGCGAACGCCGATCGCCGCAATTTTATCTTCAGCGGGCCGGCCATCTGGCAGAGCAGGGCGGTCTGGTCGGT
>DFBP01000054.1:0-572 GCA_002366685.1 Rhodobacterales bacterium UBA3077
CGCCAAATGTTGCAGAAATGGGAAGTGTCCCACTCCGGTGGAACCATCCTGCTCAAAGGCGAGCAGGTCGACCGCGCCGAGTTTATGGAAGCCAATGAAAAGGCCGTGGCTGAAGGCCGTGAGCCTGCCAAAGGCGGACCGGTTCTCCTCGGGATTACGAAAGCGTCGCTCTCGACCCGTTCGTTTATCTCGGCGGCGTCGTTCCAGGAAACTACCCGTGTGCTCACCGAGGCTTCGACCCAAGGTAAGCGCGACAAGCTGATCGGCTTGAAAGAGAACGTGATTGTTGGTCGCCTGATCCCCGCAGGGACAGGCGGGGCCACCCACGATCTCAAGCGCGTGGCGCAAGCGCGTGATCAGAAGATCATCGAGCAACGGCAGGCAGAGGCGGCGATTGCCGGTGAGCTTGAAATGCCGATGGACGATGTGTCGCCGGAAGCTTCACCGGTTCAGACCGAAGAGTGATCGAACCAAAAAACAAAGAAAACCCGCCTCGTTTGGCGGGTTTTTTTATGGGAGACGGGTATGGTTGACCTTGAACCGGATTGCGAGAATTGTGCCGCGCTCTGCTG
>DFBP01000054.1:655-3201 GCA_002366685.1 Rhodobacterales bacterium UBA3077
AAAAAGGCTTTAGCGGCTGCGTTGCTTACCAGTGCGATGGCGCAGGCCAGCGGGTCGTTCAAGAGGTTTTCAAAGGGCGGTCCTGGCAGGAGGATCCGGCTTTGCTGCCGCCTATGTTGGCCGCTTTTTCCGACCTACGGGCAGTTCACAAACAGCTTGTCTTGGTGCGGGCCGCTGAAAAACTAGCTCTTTCAGAACCGAGCCGGAAAAAACTGGCACTGATTGACCAAGCTCTCGCCCCGGAAGACGGCTGGACAGCGGAGTCCCTTTCCCGCTTTGTTCGTGGATCAAGGCTGACAGACATCCAGAATTTCTGGCGCTCGCTGGCAGATGAACTGGACGCTAACCGCAGCGTTGATTAGGCTTGGGGCGCTGCGATTGGGAGGGAACGTTTTGAAAAACCAAATTATCGGACTCGTCCGCTTTTCCTATCTTTCCAAAAACGGGTTCCGGAGTGAGTCGAAAAATCGGGAAGAAACGCGGGACGCCCTTTATGCAAAGGAGCGAATGGATTTCCGGTTCAGGATGGTGGAGCATCTGTGCATCCGCTCGATGCAAAACCAGACAGATCAGGACTTCAAGCTGATATTTCTTGTAGGGCTGGATATGCCGACAGTCTATTTGAACCGGCTCAAAGAGCTGATTGCCCCGCTTCCGCAAGCGGATATTGTTACACAACCGCGTCAATGGATGGTTCAAGCTACGCAGGCGGCGTTCAAAAAGGTGATCGATCCAGGCGCAGATTACGTCACGACCTTCCGCATAGATGATGATGATGCTGTGGCGGTTGATTATATTGCCCAAACGCGCCAACAGTTAGCCAAACTGATCTCGGCAGGAATGGCCGAGGAGCCAACGGTGCTGGCTTATACAAGCGGCGTGCATTGGGAAGTCGAGAAAAAGGCAAAAGGGCTGGTATTGCGTAGCGAAGCAACGCCGCTGGGTCTGGCATGTGCCATAATCACAAAACCGGATTTGCCGGTAAGCGTGTTCCGCTGGGACCATCGCCGTTTCGGCAGCTATTTTCCGACCTTTCTGGTGCCCAATGAGGTCATGTATATCCGCACCCTGCACAAATATAACGACTCGCGGAAACAGCTGGATAAAAAGGTTGAACGCCTCTCATCGGATGAGATGGCGGACGTGTTGCGCAAGCGCTTTCAGATGAACTTTGAAGATTTCGAGCATTTTGACAACGCCTGACTGCTTTTACGGAGTCTAAAGGGTTCTGCGTCTAAATGTGGCTATGAATTTCGGGACCACAGTAGCGGGCGCATCTGAACTCTCCAACCTCGTGCAAATCGCCGGGTTGGTCCGGTTTTCCTACCCGTGTGAAGGTGGATTCCGGCGCGAATTTTCTTCCCGCCCCAAGCAATTGGCGGCCTTGTTTTCGGAGAAACGAATGGCGGAAAGGTTCCGGTTTTTCGAAGCGCTCTGTTTGCACGGGTTAAAGCGGCAAAGCGTTAAAAACTTTACAGTTGGAATATTGATCGGCGAAGACATGCCCGCGCCTTATCGGCTGCGGATGGAGAGGCTATTGCTCGGATTTCCGCAGGCGCGGCTGATTGCGCTACCCGTTTTGCCGCACAATGAGGCGATAAAGCGGGCTTTTGCGCAACTCTTTGATCAGGACAAGCCCTTTCGTTTGAGCTTTAGGCTGGACGATGATGACGCCGTGGCGCTGGATTTTATCGAGCAGGTCGTTGCCAAGCTCCCGCAATTGGCCAGCTTGTCTGGCGGGATGGACCCGGTCGGGCTCTCCTTTCTGAAAGGCATAACGCTGAGCGGGGCACCCGGGGCGCGCCGATTGTCACCAACTGTATGTGCAAAACCTCTGGGGCTTGGCCTGTGCGTGATGGTACCCGGAGCCTCCAATCGCAATGCGCTTTTGTATGCCCATTTCAAGTTACACTTGAATATGCCGATGGTGACGGACCCTTTCCCGATGATGAACCTCAGGACTTTTCATTCCAGCAACGATTCGGTATTGCGGCCGCCTGAAGGTCGGCCTATTGAAATGCAGGACGAGGAAATACGCGATGTTTTGCAGCGAAAATTTGCGTTGGAAATGGACGCGGTCTGCGCCTTATAAGGTTAATCCTGCCCCGGTAGTTCGGCCAATATATGATATCAAAATTGGCTGTTGACATATCCCCCTAACATTCCTATTTTCCGCCCGCTCGGGAGAGGTAACCATACTGATTCCGATACAAGCCACAATTAGGCGGTCATGAGCCGGAATTTATTCTCGCTCCTCTGGAATTCCACCGCGCCGGACGGCAACCATTGTCCGAGGGCGGTATTTGGCATTTTGTGCATTCGGCGCAAAGTGCTGTAAGTATTGAAACGGGTTGAACGGGGTTTAACTGTATGCCAACGATCCAACAGCTGATCCGCAAACCGCGGCAGCCTAAAGTAAAACGCCAAAAGTCGATGCACCTGCAGGCATGCCCGCAGAAGCGCGGCGTTTGCACACGTGTTTACACAACGACACCGAAAAAGCCGAACTCGGCTATGCGTAAGGTTGCCAAAGTGCGCCTGACCAA
>DFBP01000305.1:0-2120 GCA_002366685.1 Rhodobacterales bacterium UBA3077
AGTGAACTATCGGTGCGCGCGGCTCAAAACCGGGCCTTCCCCTCGGTACCAACAGCCATTATTGCAATAGTCCGGGCAACCAAAGCGTCAGGGCCGGGAGGCTTATCAACAGGATCAGCCGGACCATGTCGGCAGCCAAAAACGGCATGACTCCACGAAAGATTGTAGTGATCGAAACTTCGTCGCGCACCAGACTTTTCATCACGAAAACATTCATCCCAATCGGTGGCGTGATCATGCCAATTTCAACCAGCGCCAGCGTCACAATACCCCACCAGATCAGGTCGTATTCCATTGCCACTATGATCGGAATGACAAAGGGAACCGTGACCACAAGGGCGGCAACCGTATCAAAAACGCTGCCCAGAAGGAGATACATGACAACCAGAACGCTCAGGATAATCCAAGCGGGCATAGTCGCAGGATCGACGATTGACACAATGGCTGCGGTAACACCTGCAAGGTTCAGATAGGCTCCGAATATATTGGCCCCGACAATCAAGAGGTACAGCCCAGCCGCAGTACCTGCGGCCTCACTGATGGCTCTCAACAGCCCGCCAACCGAAGCCCGACCCGATAGCAGCCAGAACACAAAGGAAAATCCGGTGCCTGCCGCAGCGGCCTCCTGGACCGTAAAGATGCCGCCATACAACCCGCCCAGTACGGACACAAAAAGCATAATTGGCCGCCACGCCCGTTTCAGCGCCTTAAAAGGTGCAAAGGGTATCGATTTATCTGGTGGCGGCGCGAGTGACGGGCGCAAGCGCACCAGAACCATCACCGCAATCGCATACAAAAACAGCGCTAGTATGCCGGGGATCAGGGCGGCAATGAACGCTTCCGAGATCGACAGTTCGGCAATCACACAATAGATGATCAAAATAACCGACGGGGGGATCAGCGCGCCCAGCGTGCCACCAGCGGCAATACTGCCGGTGGCCAGACTATCGGCATATGATCTCGTCTTCATTTCGCGAAAGGCAACGCCGCCAAGCGTGGCGGTTGTAGCCACTGATGATCCGCTGATCGCACCAAATCCGGCACAGCCCAACACTGTCGCCAGAGCGTGACCACCGCGCATCCGACCAAAAACCGAGGTTGCGGCCTCAAATATATCGTCCGCAAACCCTGACGCGATGGCCAGATTGCCCATAAGCAGAAACAGCGGCACAGCCGCCAGATCGGTGCTCGATATTGTCGAGGACAGGTTGTTGGCGCCAATCAGTTGGGCAGCCCCGACATCCAGAATCGCATAGCAACCAATCAGTCCGGTAAGGCCCATGGAAACGCCAATCGGCACATGTGCCAGCGCCAAAAAGTAGAGGATCGCAAAGCCGACAAGAACCTTCACCACAGCCCCCTGATCGGCCGCCGTCCAGATCAGGAACAGCGCCGCTGCTAAGGCGGCCATCAGCGACAAGGCAGGCGCGATCAGCTCGGGGATCCAGATGTTTGCAGGGCGCCGCAGCAATGCAGCGCTTTCTTTTAAAGCGCTCAGCTGTGCCAGCAGGCCCAGTGTGATAAGCCCTGCTGCCAAATACCAGATTGGCCCAATCGGGACACCCAGAACCAGCGTCGTTTCACCATAGAGCATTTTTTGCCCGGCGTGGTGAAACAGAAAATATGTATAAAGTGCGAAGGTCAGCGAGGTCAGCGCATCGGCATAAAGCTGAACCCCGCGAAACCGGCCGGTTAAATTCCCGATCAGTTCCATGGAAACATGCATTCGTTTTTTGTTGGCCACGGTAAATGACAGCGCGATGACGCAGGCAAAGACCAGTTCCATGATTTCGAACAGGCCTTTTATGGGTCGGGAAATCCCCCAACGCAATANNGTGGTGACAATCAATGCCGCCGCCAACAGGGCCCCTCCAGCCAGATAACCCGCCAGATCGGTCAGCTTTGTAGACAGACCAGAAACGGGTGCCGGCGCGGCGGCGGATGCCGTGCGCGCCGGATTTTCGTTAGTTTCTTGCACGATAGGCGCCAAGATTGTCGGTATAAGCCTGAAGAATTTCGGCCCTACCTTCAGTCTTTTCAACCCACTCTGCAATCACTTCATCCGCAGCCGCCTGCCAAATGGCCAGCTCAGCTTCGGTTGGGGTGATGATTGTGTGATC
>DFBP01000305.1:2211-2462 GCA_002366685.1 Rhodobacterales bacterium UBA3077
TTTTCGATCGCGGCTTTGGCTGCGTCCGGCAAGTTGTCAAAGCTCGACTGGTTCATTACCAGATAAACACCAGCGGTTCCCAACGAAATATCGACATGGGTCGTGGTTACATCAATCAGCCTGAACCCTTCCAGAGCGAACCAGTCATTGGCGCTGGCATCGACCACATTCTTCGCCAGAGATTCAGCGATTGACGGGGCCGGAATACCAACAGGGACCCCACCGATTTTTTCGATCATCGCCGAAAGCAC
>DFBP01000305.1:2488-4018 GCA_002366685.1 Rhodobacterales bacterium UBA3077
TGCAGGCGCGCAATATCGGCACCGCCAAGACCCAACACCTTAACGCTGTCCATGCCGTCTATAAGTCCCTGATCAAGTAGCCCGGCCACCGCGACGGATACTTCGGCAGATCCGCCGGCCAGCATCGGTAATTCAACAACCCCAGCCGCATCGAACCGACCGGGATTATAGGCAGCAATGCTCCACCCGATATCGATAATGCCCGCGCGAACCGCGTCAAATACTTCCTGCGGTTTAGCTGATGCGCCACCGGTTACAAATTCGATCTTCAGCGTCCCGTTTGACTCGCTTTCGATCTTTTCAAACCACGGCGCGAAGATATCAGTGTTCAAAAACGATGTCGGCCCAACAAAAGACCCGAACCTTAGCGTGACTTCTTCCTGCGCTGCCGCACCTAGTGCTCCGCTGGTCGTAATCACAGCCGCTGTTGCGGCTACGCGAACAAATTTTGATAGTGTGAATTGTTTATTCATTGGTATCTCACTCCCCTAGTGATCCATTAGAAAAAGAAACCGATCGCATTCAGCATCGCCATTTTTTTACGGCGTAGCAAATACAAACGGTTTCAGATTGTGGTTCACTATAGTCCGACGTTGACCCGCACCCGCAAATACTAATCCAAAAATGTTCACCTGCCGAACAAAGTGCGACCAATGCCATTCTACGAGGTTCGCAGATTTTGCCAGATCATAAGAATCCTTTGTTAGTTCAGGACGGTTTCGATACTCTTTACACACCGGCGAAGCGGTTCGAGATATTTCTGAGCGGCGGTGTCGGGGCTCATCGCGCTACGAAAAAAAGTAATGTTTAAGGCGCCCACAACCCGTGATGCCGCTCTGACAGGAAGCGCGATGGCGCTGATATTGGCTTCCGCCAGCCCAACCGCAGATGCATATCCATCATCGTGGACCCCTTGCAAAACCCGGTCGACAGCCTCGCGGCTAGAAATGTCTACCGCGTCTTTGCCGTCCAGACGTAGCGCCGTGGACAAGGCCGCATCAAGCGCGCCCGGCGGCAATGCACTGAGCAACGCCCGCCCCAGGGCCGAGTTCAACAGCGGCCGGTTTTTCCCAACCAGCCTGCGATGTATCGACATCGGGCTGATGTTGTGGGTTGATGCCTGAATAGTGATCTGCCCGCCTACCAAACCGGCAAAATCGCTGGGCCACAAAATTTCTTCGGTCAGCTTTTCCATTAACGGCCCGATGCGCTGGGAGATCAATTCATCTTCCCGAATGCCATCAGACAGCCGCGCTACTCTTGACGTTAGCGCTACAGCACCGTCTTCTTGGCGCCGGACGACGTATCCCTTGTTGGATAGCGTGCTAATCAAGCGGTAAACCGATGACCGGTCCAGTCCGACATAGGCTGCCAGTGCGCCTGGTTTTACCCAGCCAAGATCCGCTAGAGCCTCCACAATGTCGATGCCGCGTGCCAGTGCACACACGTCTTTGTATTGCCCATCAAGACCGTCCATGTTTCCTATTCCCCTGTTCACATAGCGAACATCTTTGCGATGTGCATTGCGTT
>DFBP01000227.1:0-499 GCA_002366685.1 Rhodobacterales bacterium UBA3077
CACTCGTTCAGCCCCAGCGCCAATGCGCGGCGCAGCGCCATCAACCGCTTTTGTCCCGCTGTCAAAACCGGTTGATGGCGCTGCGCCGCGCATTGGCGCTGGGGCTGAACGAGTGCGTGACCTACAGCTTTATTGATGAGGCATCAGCGGTACTTTTTGGCGGTGGTTCAGATGCAGTGAAACTGAGCAATCCGATTTCATCTGAGATGAGCCATATGCGGCCCGACATTTTGCCGAGCCTGCTACAGGCGGCAGCGCGCAACCAAGCGCGCGGCGAGGCTGACATGGCGCTGTTTGAAATCGGGCAAGGGTTTGCGGGTAGTGAGCCGGAAGACCAAAGCACGATGGCTTGTGGTATCCGCGTCGGCACCACCGCGCCGCGCAATGCTTTTGGCACGCGACGGGTGGTCGATATTTATGACGCCAAAGGCGATGCCGAGGCGGCGCTGGCTGCAATTGGCGCGCCTGTGGGCAACCTGATGGTGATGCGAAACGCGCC
>DFBP01000227.1:603-4017 GCA_002366685.1 Rhodobacterales bacterium UBA3077
CCCGGATAATGTGCCGTATCCCAAGGCCAAGAGCAAAACGCGCCCAGCCTTGGGTGGCTCTGACCTGCAAGCGGTGGAGCGTGATTTTGCCTTTGTCGTAGATGCCACGCTTGAGGTCGAGAAGCTGATAAAAGCCGCTAAAGGCGGCGATAAAAAACTCATCGAAAGCGTGAGCGTTTTCGATATTTTCAGCGGGTCCAAAGCAGAAGCACAGATGGGCGAGGGCAAGAAATCGGTTGCGATTTCGGTGCGAATTCAGCCCAAGGCGGCAACGCTGACAGATAAAGAAATCGAGGCCATTTCGGCCAAAATTGTGGCCTCAGTGGCCAAGGTGACAGGCGGGGAGTTACGCTCATGAAGGTATATCTAAGCGGTGAAATTCATACCAGCTGGCGGACAGAAATCGAAGCGGCGGCAGCTGACCTCGATGTCGAATTTTCAGCGCCGGTGACAGACCATGAGACCTCTGATGATGCCGGTGTGCGCATTCTGGGCGCCGAGGAAAACAAGTTTTGGCATGATCACAAGGGCGCCAAGCTCAACGCGATCCGCACCCGCAATGCAATTGAGGCTGCCGATATCGTGGTGGTCCGCTTTGGTGAAAAATACAAGCAGTGGAATGCGGCCTTTGATGCGGGCTACGCGGCAGCACTGGGCAAGGCGCTGATTGTGATGCATGGGGCAGATCATCAGCACGCGCTTAAAGAAGTGGATGCCGCGGCGCTGGCGGTTGTTGAAGAGCCCGCGCAAGTGGTGGACATTTTGCGCTACACCCTTACCGGCGAAGCGCCAGAAATGTCGTGAAAACCTAGCAATAGTTTTGTGGTACCCTCAAGGTGTGGTATGCTCTGCGCGAGCAACCACAAGGGGGACACAATGCTTAAAGAATTTAAGGACTTCATTGCCAAGGGCAATGTGATGGACATGGCCGTCGGGATTATTATCGGCGCGGCTTTTACGGCGATCGTAAAGTCAATGGTCGCAGATTTGATCAATCCGTTTATCAGTATTTTTACCGGCGGGATTGATTTCATGAACTTGTTTGTGGTGCTGGGGGAAGGCGAGTTTGCCTCACTGGCCGCCGCACAAGAAGCGGGCGCAGCGGTGTTTGCTTATGGCTCCTTCATTATGGCGGTTATCAATTTCCTGATCATAGCTTTTGTGGTGTTTATGCTGGTTAAATCCGTAAACAAAGCCAAGGCAGCAGCGGAAGGGCCGGAGGAAGAAGCGGCACCGGAAGCGCCCAAAGGGCCATCGCAGGAAGAGCTGTTGGCTGATATTCGCGACCTTCTAAAGGCGCAGGCCTAGGTAGCAGGCGCCCCATGAACGGGGCGCCTAACCCTATATGTTGAGCGCCAGTTTTGGCGATAGCACATCAATTTCCAAGGCGATGCCGACAGCGGCATAGGTGAGGTGGCCTTTGTGGGTGTTGAGCCCGCGCAGTAAGTGTTCATCATCCTCGCAAGCCTGTTTCCAGCCTTTGTCAGCCAGCGCCAGCATGAACGGCATAGTGGCGTTGCCAAGGGCTAGAGTAGAGGTGCGGGCGACAGCGCCTGGCATGTTGGCCACGCAATAGTGCATGATGCCATCGACCTCGTAGATCGGGTCATCATGGGTCGTGGCGTGCGAGGTTTCAAAACAGCCACCTTGATCAATGGCGACATCCACCAGCGCGGCGGCGGGTTTCATAGTGCTAAGCATAGCGCGGCTCACCAGCTTGGGCGCAGCGGCTCCCGGGATAAGCACAGCGCCGATTAGCATGTCGGATTCAGCCACCAGCTCCGCGACGTTACCTTTGGAGGAATAGCGGGTTTTGAAGGTGCCGCCGTAAACGTCATCAAGGTAGCGCATGCGGGGCAGGGACATATCAAGCACGGTAACATCGGCCCCCATGCCTGCCGCGATTTTGGCGGCGTGGGTGCCAACAACACCACCGCCGATGACGGCGACTTTGGCAGGTTCAACGCCGGGTACACCCCCCATAAGCACCCCGCGGCCACCGTTGGCTTTTTGCAAGGTCCAAGCGCCCACTTGCGGCGCGAGGCGACCCGCAACCTCGGACATAGGCGCGAGCAGGGGCAGGGCACCGTTGCGGTCGGTCACGGTTTCGTAGGCAATGGCGGTGACACCGCTTTTTAGCAGGTCTTCGGTTTGCGCGCGATCCGCCGCAAGGTGGAGATAGGTAAAAAGGATTTGGCCTTCGCGGAGCTGGGCGCGCTCATTGGCTTGCGGTTCTTTGACCTTCACCACCATATCCGCGTTTGCGAAAATCTCTTCAGCGGTATCGACGATGCGGGCACCGGCGGCGATGTAGTCCTCGTCAGGGAAGCCAGCACCGGCGCCGCCGTTCTTCTCGATTATCACTGTGTGGCCATGGGCTACGGCTTCATGTGCAGCGGCAGGAGTTATACCGATCCGGTATTCCTGATTTTTGATTTCCTTTGGGCAACCGATCAACATGAGAATCTCCTTTGGGCCTTGATCGTTATGATAATCCCTATCTGCGCCTCTGATTTCCGAATTGCTTTGCAAATACCTGTTGTGCAGTGCCGAGAATTCGGGATAACCTGCGATAAAATGGCAAAAAAAGAGGGGATTAGTGCAATGTCTAGAATGGATGCGCTTGATATCAAGCTTTTGAAGGCTCTGCAGAAGGACGGGCGGATGTCTAACGCCGATTTGGCGGAGAGCGTGGCGCTTTCACCTTCGGCTTGCCACCGGCGGGTGCAGAGGTTGGAAAAAGACGGAGTAATCCGCAATTATGTCGCGTTGCTAAATCCGCGTGCGGTAGACAGGCGTGCCACGGTTTTTGTGGAGATCACACTGAAGGGGCAGGCGGATTCTATCCTTGAGGCCTTTGAGCGGCAGGTGGCGTTGATCCCCGATGTGCTTGAATGCCATTTGATGGCCGGTGCGGCGGATTATTTGCTGAAGGTCGTGGCGCAGGACACAGACGATTTTGCCCGCATTCACAAGCAATATCTGGCGCGGCTACCCGGCGTGGCACAGATGCAGAGCAGTTTTGCTTTGCGAACGGTCTTCAAAACCACGGCGCTACCGCTGAGCTAGCCTTTCACACCACCATCCGATTAGCCCGAGGCAAAGAAGCGCTGGGCAAAGTCGACAAAGCTGCAATCGGGAAGCCCGATGGTACCGGCGCACCGGACAGTGCCCTAGACTGCAACCAGATGTCCCATTCGAGACGCTGGCACAGAGTTGGCAAAAATGCTAAAAGGCATCGTAAGCCAACAAACAAAAACACTGGCGCTAAATATTGTAACCTTAGATCTGATTTTGCGAAATTCGACCGCTCCTACACCTGAAAGTTGAGGCCCCTATGAACGCCCCCATCCTCGAAATTAACCATTTGGGCAAGAGCTTTGGCCCTGTTGAGGTGCTAAAAGACATCAGTCT
>DFBP01000109.1:0-767 GCA_002366685.1 Rhodobacterales bacterium UBA3077
GGGCTTTATTGTGTGAATGTCGGCTATGGCCGCCAAGAAATAGCCGAGGCCATTGCCGAGCAGGCCAAAGAGCTGGCTTATTACCATTCCTATGTCGGCCACGGCACCGAGGCCTCGATTACCCTGTCCAAAATGATATTGGACCGTGCGCCCGATCATATGTCGAAAGTTTATTTCGGCCTGTCCGGCTCGGATGCGAACGAAACCAACATCAAGCTGGTCTGGTATTATAACAACGTGCTCGACCGCCCCGAAAAAAAGAAGATCATTTCACGCTGGCGCGGGTATCACGGCTCCGGGCTGATGACCGGCTCGCTGACCGGTTTGGAGCTCTTCCACAACAAATTTGACTTGCCATTGAGCCAAGTGATCCACACCGAAGCCCCTTATTACTTCCGGCGTGAAAACCTCGATCAGTCCGAGGCAGAGTTTGTGGCGCATTGCGTGCAGTCTCTGGAAGAACTGATCGAACGCGAAGGGGCTAACACCATTGCTGCTTTTATCGGTGAACCTGCGCTGGGCACCGGTGGTTTGGTGCCGCCGCCCGAAGGCTATTGGCCCGCCATTCAGGAGGTGTTGGACAGGCACGATATCTTGCTCATCGCAGATGAGGTGGTCACCGGCTTTGGTCGCCTAGGGTCGATGTTTGGCTCGGAGCATTATGGTATGAAGCCTGATATCATCACCATCGCCAAGGGTCTGACTTCCGCTTACGCGCCGCTTTCAGGCTCGATTGTGAGCGAGCGGTTCTGGAAAGTTCTGGAAGA
>DFBP01000109.1:808-1070 GCA_002366685.1 Rhodobacterales bacterium UBA3077
CGGCCGCGGCGGGTGTGGCCAACCTCAACCTGATTGACGAGCTGAACCTAGTAGACAACGCGGCCGAGGTGGGGGCCTATCTGAAGAAATCCTTGAGCGAGGCTGTTGGCGAGCATGCCAATGTTGGCGAAGTTCGCGGTGAGGGCCTGCTTTGCGCGGTGGAGTTTGTAGCAGACAGAGATAGCCGGACATTCTTCGACTCGTCCAAAACGGTTGGCTACAAAATTGCCGCCGGTCTGCTGGCAGAGGGTGTAATTGCACG
>DFBP01000109.1:1112-3336 GCA_002366685.1 Rhodobacterales bacterium UBA3077
GGAAAGCTTGAAAAGGTCGTGAAGCAGGAACTTGGGTGATCGACCGGTAGTAAAAACCGGCGGCGGGATGTTTGTGCCGCCGCGTTTATACCTTATTCCACGGCAGATTGTTTCTGGAGCGACTGCAAAACGCTCATGGCCTGACCGCATAGTTTTGACGGGACAAAGACATGGTCGTGGTTGAATGCGGCGATCATATTGCAGGGGATAGCCTGATCCGCGAGCGCCTTGGAGACAGCAGCGGTTAGGCCAACCCCTTCGAGCGAGGAAAAGACGTTGAGCGTTATGCACCGCATGGGTTGCTCCACGTTTTGCTCTGCCAGCTTGGCCAGTTCAACCGGAACCAGCAGTGACACGCCTTCGTCTTCCCGAAAAATCGAAATCGCTTCGGATGACAGCGAAGCCACAAGCGCGGGATCCTTGGTGGAAACAAAAACAAACTCGCCGGAAATTGCGACAGGGGTCATCCCCGAAATCATATCCTGCGCTTTGTGAACGGTTTCTGGCATTTCAGGCTCCGGTGCGATTGGTTTTTCTGGATGGCACGGTTCACGAGCCTCCGCAACAGCGGGTAGTTTGCGTCGGCCGATTTGAAAGCCGAGTCCACGGGTGCGCCTTTAGGGCTTGGGCTCGTCTTTGTCGGGCACTGGGTCATAGCCTTCACCGCCCAACGGGTGGCAACGGCCGATTCTTCTGGCGGCGAGCAGAGACCCTTTGATCGCGCCGTGTTTTTCAAGGGCCTCCATCGCGTAGGCGCTACAGGTTGGCTGAAAGCGACAACTGCGACCAAGCCACGGGCTGAGGAATAGCCGGTAGCCGCGCACGGGGATGGATACGATAAAGGCGAGCGGGGTCATTTCCTTGGCCTTGGCTGGTGGATTTTGCGCAGGGCTTTTTCAAGGTCTGCCAGTAATATCTGGTAGGGACGGGTTGCGGTTTCAAGGCGGCGACCGATCAGGACGTAGTCGTACCCAGCCTGCCCTTGGGTGGCCAGCAGCTCCCGCGCGATCTCGCGGAGGCGGCGTTTGGCGCGGTTGCGAGCCACAGCATTCCCGACCTTTTTTGAGCAAGTGTAGCCGATGCGGATGCCTTCGGCTTCATCGGCCCCGCGCTTGCGCGCTTGCAGGATGAAGCCGGGCATGGCGACCCGCCTTGCCCGTGCGGCTTTTAAGAAGTCGGCGCGTTTTTGCAGCACGCACACGGAAACCGCCGGAGGCGCTTCACGCTCCCCGTGTTCGGGTGTCGTGGGCGATTCCGGCGGTTTCATAGCTTTTAGCCTTTGAATGGGCTCTATGCCGAGAGGGATTTCCGGCCCTGCCCGCGACGGCGGTTCAGGATTTTGCGGCCATTTTTGGTGGCCATGCGCGAACGGAAACCGTGGCGGCGTTTGCGAACAAGGTTGCTCGGCTGGAATGTACGTTTCATTTCAAATCTCCTGCGGGGGGCGAATCGAGTGATCTACCCGCGCCTTGAATTCAGAATTGGTGTAATAGGCGCGAAATTTGGGGAAGTCAATTGAACCGGCAGAGAAATTGAAACATTTCTTTGGATTTTTCGCGCCAAACTGAAACAAACCCACACGCCTGTTCAACGCAGCGTGAGGCCCCTATGAACTGGTGCCTTAATAGCGCACATAGGGAAAAACGAAACACTGATCCGGACAAAACATGGAACCAGCTTCAAAATCTCCGCTTAAAAAAAACCTGCCCTTGCTTGCATTGATCGTGGCTGCCGTGCTCGCCTACTGGCAATTTGGCGATTTTCTCAGCTTTGAAGCGCTTGCGAACAACCGCGAGGCGCTCATTGGCTGGCGTGATTCGAATTACGCGATTGCTGCGGTCACCTATGTGCTGATTTATATCGCGGTTGTGAGTTTTTCGATCCCCGGCGGGGTGTTTTTAACACTGGGAGGCGGCTTTTTGTTTGGTGCGGTNNTTTGCCACGCTGCTCACGGTTATTGGCGCGACGATTGGCGCGACGGCTATTTTTTTGGCCGCCAAAACAGGGTTGGGCAATGCGTTACAGGCCAAGCTGGATGACGGCGGTGAGGGACGGCTGGCCAAAATGCGCGCCGGACTAAAAGATAACGAGGTTTCNNTACCTGCTGTTGATGCGGCTGGTACCTGCGGTTCCATTCTGGTTTGCCAATCTGGCCCCTGCCTTTCTGGGGGTTAGCTTGCGCAATTATGTAATGACCACGTTTCTGGGCATAATTCCCGGAACG
>DFBP01000230.1 GCA_002366685.1 Rhodobacterales bacterium UBA3077
GCCGGGTCAATGATCCGCCGCTGCCGCTTCCATTGTTCTCCATTGGTGACAAAAACAGAATCCCCGAGCAGGTGCTTGAGCGTATCATGAATGACCGGCGATTTCGGGAAATCATCGGGCCGCTCCTTTAGCACCCGCTTCACCAAGTCCGGCTGGTTCACCAGAAAGGAACGGTAAAACGGCGTTCGGGTTTCGGCCATCCGGGCGCGATAAAGCTTGGCGGGTTGCGAGGCAAAAATATCCTGCCTAAAAAGTTTTATTCGCCCCAAAATGCCTACGCCCTCAGGGCGGGAGGCCGGCTTGATCGGCGTTTTAGGCATCGGCCATATCCCTGTATTTGGAGGTGCAGCGCGTGCGACGCGAAGGCGAATGGGGTTGATCTTCAAACCGCGCAGCCAGAGAAACCGGCCCGGCGGTGATGGCAAAATAGTCAAAGATGCCGGGCTGGTCAAACGCGTGCAAATATTGAAAATGTTGTTGGAAAAACGCGTTTTTCTGGGCGGCATATTTCTCGGGAGATAAAGTTTGGCTAAAGGCGGCAGAGAGCACTTTAGGCCCGGTTTCCCCCAACCCGTTTACCGCCACCGGATCACAAAGCGCAAAACAGGCGCCGTCACCGGGTGCCGTGAAATCAACCCACGTGACCCGCGCGCTTGCGCCAAGCTCGTGCAGATTGCGCCGCAATTTCCTGGCCGCCGGTAGATACGAGATCATCGGCACCACATGCCCAAGGGTCAGCAGCGAAAGCGCTGTCTTGCCCACAAGCCGCCCCTCCCGCTCCATCTCGGCCAGAATTTCGATAGCGAGGTGCGCACCCGATGAGTGGCCTACAATTAAAACTTCATCATTTCCGGCTTGAAGCGCCGCCTCAATTCGGGTTTTAAACTCCTCAAGCCGTTCACGCAAAGGGGCGGGGTAGCCCCCGGCATTCCATGCTGAATAGGCGTAATCATAAAGCAAATAATATGCGTATAGCCGGTTGTCTGCCCGCCGGAAGGCCTGCAAAACCAGCCAAACCGCGCCCCCGCCTGTCAGCCATCCGAGCCAGGCAAAACCAAGTGCCCCACCGAGCCAGACCAAAAGCCACAATGCCAGCAACCCAACCAAAAGTTGGCCCACCAGAGCCGCTACCGGATAAAGCGCCGCAATCATCGGAGCTGGCCGCAACCGGATCAGCGAGACGAGCGCACCGCTATGCAGGTAAAGCCACAACGTGCGCAGCATCAGCCAATAGCTGGCGGGAATACTGGCTTGCATCGAATCCTGGACAATGTCGTTCCAAGGCAGGAATTCGATGTCGGAAACGGTTTCAACCCCGTCAACCGTACTCTTGGCCTGCCAAGCGTAGCGGCCCTTGCCGCCCGAGGCTTTAACCGCCAGCCCGTAGCCCGATATCAGCGCCTGCTCAGCCCCTTCGCGGCGATACATTTCACGGTAGTGCCGCGCGGGCATCGGGTCATAGCCCGGCAGGTAAAAAACCTGACGCTTACGCACGGGGGTGGCTTGGCTCATCACAAAGGGCTTTCACTGTTTGCCACAGTATATTGCGCCCTTCACCCTTTGGGTAGCGTTAACCGATTGCGCCCAATGCCGGGAATTTCTCCAACAACCAAAAAGACATCGCTGTAAACCAGCCGGTGATCATCATGACCCCGATCAGTACCAACAATCCGCCGGAGATTTTTTCGATCACGTCCAGGTGCCGCTTGAGCCTGTCCATAACCCCGATGGCCCGGTTGATGAACACAGCCGCCAGCAAAAAAGGCAAACCAAGACCAATAGCGTAACTTGCCATCATAACCATGCCTTTGGTGACAGAGCCTTCCTCAACCACCAGAAACAGGATGGTGCCCAGAATGGGCCCGATGCACGGGGTCCAGCCAAAGGCAAAGGCAAGGCCCAGAATATAGGCGCCAAAATAGGTACCACCCTTTACGTTGCTCTCGATTCTGGCTTCACGGTACAGGAACGGAATTCTGAAAATGCCCAGAAAATGCAACCCGAATATGATAATAATAATCCCGCCGACAATGGTCATCTCACCCTGATAGCGCAGCAGTGAGCGCCCGACAGCACTGGCAGCTATGCCTAAAAACATAAACACTGTCGAAAGCCCGAGCACAAAAAAGACCGATGCAATAACAACCTTTTTGCTTTTCCCGGCCTTGATCTCCTCCATTGAAGACCCCGCCATAAACGCAAGGTAAGGCGGCACAATCGGTAATACGCAGGGTGAAAGGAAGCTGATGATTCCAGCCACCAACGCCACAAAAACGGCGGGGAGCAGCGAAGCATCAATAACATCAATTCCGAACATAGCGGCATCCTTTATCTCTTTGCCTCTCCTTAGCGACTTTGGCTGCGAAGGTCATGCAAAGATTTTTCACAATCGCGTGGACAAGCGTGAAATGGCGGCCTAGCAATATATATGGACTTTGATCAGGAAATAGACGCCCTCGGCCTGCTCTGCCCTTTACCGGTGCTTAAGGCCCGCAAACGGCTGAAAGGCATGGTGGCAGGTGAGGTGCTTAAACTCGTCACCGACGACCCAGCCGCTGTGATTGACGTACCGCATTTTTGTAGTGAGCAAGGCTACAATTTACAGGATGTGTCTGTTCAGGAAAATGACGAGCGGGCATACTATATTAAAGTAGAGGCCTAGATGTAAAATTACCGCTCACAATCGGAATACATAACGCCAAATGGCTGATATAATTGTAAAGATTTATCAACGGCCGCTTGGAGCCCT
>DFBP01000101.1 GCA_002366685.1 Rhodobacterales bacterium UBA3077
CAGCAGCGCCTTATCCTGTTTCCAGTGCGCAACCAGCGCCAGTCCCGCCACAGCCGAGGTCACAAAGGTTTTGGTGGCCGCCACACTTTTCTCCACGCCGGCGCAAATATTGATGACATGGTCGCTTTGCACCGCCAAAGGGGAAGAAGGCTCGTTGGTTATGGCAACGGTTTTTGCCCCGCCTTCTTGGGCTGTGCGTGCCATCGCGCGAATATCCGGGCTTTGGCCGGATTGCGAAATCGCGATGCAAAGGCTGTCAGCTAGCTTGAGCTTTGCGCCAAAAACCGAAGCCACCGAGGGTCCGAGCGAAGCTACCGGCAAGCCGAGGACGAGTTCACTGACATATTTCAGATAGGTTGCCGCATGATCGGAAGAGCCGCGCGCAACTGTGCTGATAAAGCGTGGCTCTGCAAGGCGCAGGGCGCTTGCCACCTCTTCGAGCTGCTCGTGGCAAGTTAGTGTTTTTACGGCCGCAGGAATATCGATGATCTCTTGGCGCATAAAGGTGGAAACGGTCATAGCGTTGCTTTCATCCGATTACATGTAATACCTATACAATACCAAATAGGAAAAATAAAGAAGATTTATTTTGCAAAAAATAGTAAGCAAGTACAGTTGTTTGACCGAACTTGCAAAGTATTGCGCCGATAATTACACAAATTTCTGGACATGGGTATTGTTTTGGACTTATCATCAGCGTAGAGCCACTCAATGGAAATAGATTCGCAAATGGCAGATCCGCAAACCGAAGCCACACACAATGAGGCGCACGAGCTAGACCTGAAGCCGGATTCCGAAATCCTCGGCATTCTGCTCGATGGTCAAATCGCGGGTGCAACGGCTGTGCGCGAAGCCATTCCGGCGCTTGAGCGGGGTGCTGATGCAATGGTAACGGCGCTTCGGAGTGGCGGGAATCTGGTTTATGCTGCGGCTGGAAGCTCGGGGCTCCAATGCCTCGCTGACGGCCTTGAAGTGCCACCAACCTTTGGCATATCTGAATCGCGCATTTACGTCCTGCGTGCTGGCGGGTTTGAGGATATGACCGTGCCCAAAGAGGGGGCCGAGGATGATGCCGAGGCGGCCACGGCCGATGCCGAAGTGATCGGCCCGGCGGATTGTGTGATCTGCATGGCCGCGAGTGGCAATACCATTTACCCCAACACCATTATGAACATCGCAAAAGCGCGAGGGGCGACCACCATCGGGTTCTCGAACAACCCCGGCACAAAGCTGCTCGAAGGGGCTGACATCCCTGTTTTGCTCCCTACACCGCCCGAGGTAATTGCCGGTTCAACCCGCCTTGGCGCTGGCACGGCGCAAAAGGTGGCGCTCAATCTGATGTCCAGCCTGATGGGGATCAAGCTTGGCCACGTTATGAACGGGCTGATGGTGAATGTGACCACCAGCAATATCAAACTTCGCAAGCGCGGCGAGAATATTGTGATGGAGATAACGGGTTGCCCCCGTGAGGCCGCCCGCACCGCGCTGGAACGCTCGGGTTGGAAGGTTAAGGAAGCCATTTTGCTGGTTTCAGGGGCCAAAGATATGGCCGAAGTCAAAAGATATCTGGATATGGCAGGTCAGAACATGCGGGCCGCCATTGCCAATATAACCTCGGGTTAAACCCGAAAACCGCGCCTCGGCGCACCAATGGGAGAAGAAATATGAAATTGAAAACACTTGTTGGCGCCTTGCTGGCAACGTCTGTGCTTGGCTCTGTTGCCGTTGCACAGGATGTAACCCTCACCATCGAGAGCTGGCGCAATGATGACCTGACCATCTGGCAGGATACCATCATCCCGGCTTTTGAAGCTGCCAATCCCGGTATCAAAGTGGTTTTTGCCCCGAGTGCCCCCGCGCAGTATAACGCCGCGCTCAACGCCAAGCTCGAAGGCGGCACCGCTGGTGATCTGATCACCTGCCGCCCGTTTGACGGCTCGCTGACCCTTTATGACGGCGGCCATCTGGTGGACCTGCAAGACCTTGCCGGCATGGCAAACTTCGGCGATGTTGCCCGCTCCGGCTGGAGCACCGATGACGGCTCGGCGACCTTCTGTGTGCCAATGGCCTCGGTGATCCACGGGTTCATCTATAACAAAGAAGCGTTTGAGGAAGTGGGCGTGGAAGTGCCGACAACCGTTGACGAATTCTTTGCAGCGCTCGATGCGATCAAGGCAGACGGCAACTATATTCCGCTTTCCATGGGTACGGCTGACCAGTGGGAAGCTGCCACAATGGGCTATGCCAATATCGGCCCGAACTACTGGAAAGGCGAAGAAGGCCGCAACGCCATCATCGCTGGCACCGCCCGCCTGACAGATGCCGGATGGGTTGCCCCGCACGCCCAACTGGCCCGCTGGGCTGATTACATGGGAGACGGCTACGAAGCTCAGTCCTACTCGGATAGCCAAAATCTGTTCACCCTTGGTCGTGCAGCGATTTACCCTGCCGGTTCGTGGGAACTTTCCGGCTTCAATGCGCAAGCTGATTTCGAAATGGGTGCATTTTACCCACCCGTACCCAATGCCGGTGATGATTGCTACATTTCCGACCACGTGGATATCGCCATGGG
>DFBP01000129.1:0-5544 GCA_002366685.1 Rhodobacterales bacterium UBA3077
ACTTGCGCCAGCGGGAAGGATTCGGCAACTGCGGTAATCATGTCAGGGCATCCACAAGACGGCCAGCCCCTTGGCGGAACGGGTCAATGCAGGGCAGGCCCAGCCTGGATTCGAGATCAGCCAAATAGGCGTTGGCTTCGTCCTCTGACAGTTTTGCGGTGTTGACCGAAACGCCGATGACCTCGCAATCCGGGTTCACCACCCGCGCCATCGTTAAGGAAACATTCCGCAATTCTTCGAGGCTCGGAAGCTGGTAATCCGGCAGGCCGCGCATGTGCTTGCGGGTTGGCTCATGGGCCAGAATCAGCGCATCCGGTTGGCCGCCATGGATGAGCGCCATGGTGACGCCGGAATAACTGGCATGAAACAGGCTACCCTGGCCCTCGATTATGTCCCAATGGTCCTCATCGTTATTCGGGGTCAGGTATTCCACCGCACCCGCCATGAAATCCGCGATCACGGCGTCAAGCGGAACACCGCCACCTGTGATCAGTATGCCCGTTTGGCCAGTCGCGCGGAAGGTCGCCTTCATGTTGCGCGCGTGCATTTCGCGCTCCATCGCGATGGCGGTATACATTTTGCCGACCGAACAATCGGTACCCACGGCCAGCACCCTTTTGCCGCTGCGCTTTTTGCCGTTTGCGATCGGGTAGGCAACGGTGGGAATGCGGACATCATGCAGAGTGCGCCCGTGCATCTGGGCCGCCGCAACCAGCGCGCCTTCGTCTAACAGCAAGTTATGCAAGCCGGAGGCGATATCCATGCCGGCGACCAAAGCACCCTCCAATGCCGCAACCCACTCGGGTGAAATATGGCCGCCGCGATTGGCCACGCCGATTACAACGGTTTTTATGCCCGCCGCCACGGCTTCTTCCATGGTCATATCGGGCAGGCCCATATCTGCGTTGCATCCGGGCAACCGGAATTGGGCTTTGGCGTAGTCTGGCCGCCAATCGCGAATGCCTTGCGCTACTTTGGCGGCAAGGGGGTCAACGGCATCTCCCAAAAACAGGATATAGGGGGCATCAATCATGGGCTCTCTCTCCGGCGAAAAATTGTGGCTTTGCCACACATAGCCGAGAGATCACGGGATATTATTTCGAATATTGCGATTTACCTGCGAATTTTCGAATTAACTTCGAATAACTCGTCGGTAGGCGCAATGATCGGTCCTTAAACTTACCGGAGCAACGCTATTGGCGCGTTTTCGTCGACCTCGAAGTCTTTTGCAGGACCATCGGCAACATTGGTATGGCGCTTGTATTCGTAGCGCATAATTTCGCCCTCAGGTTCCGAATGGATTACAAGGCAGCTGGCCAGATGCCGGGCCCCGTCATAAATATCGACAAATCCGCGCAAGTGCGGGGCGACGTCCCGTTCCAGCTCAAAACCGTTATCTGTGAGTTGCAGAAGCGGGTATATTTCGTCCCCCACATGCAGGCGGAGCCGGTTTTTTTTGCGTTGAGCCTGTTTGCGCGCCCGCTCCAGGCCTTTTAGAACCTCCTTCGATAGAAATGCATCCATGAGTGTTCCTCCTGAACCGAGTATTGCGCAAAACCGTTAATATTGGATGGTAATCCAAATTACACCTGCCCCCACTATATCGGGAATCCCGGAACCCGCCAGAAGAATATTGCGAAATTATTGCGACGGACACGAGGGGGCTGACTTTTTGCTCCTCAGATGGCAGACAAGCGCTACCAGATCGTCCCCTTCGACCGGCGCTTGCAAAACAGTGTGAATGTTCGGAACAAGCTGAAATATCGATCCATCTGAAAAAAAGTTGGAGGAATTAACCGTAATTATCGGCACATCCGGCAACCGATAGGCGGCAAAATCCGCAATTGCGATTGCTCCGCCATCAGGCAGAACCATCTCAAGCACAAGAGCATCGAAATCCTGCTTGCGCAGCTGCTTTAGCGCCTCTCCTTGCGAGGTTGCTAAAGTAACCGAAGCCCCTGCGCGCCTCAAAAAGGCGGCCCAAATCTCTCCGATTTCCTCGACTTGTTGCGCGATTAAAATACGCAATGGTACTCCCCTGCAAATTTACATTCTAAAAATGGTACTGATATATATTTTTTATAATAGCTTTTGAAAACCGAATATTGCTCCAAGTGACCTTGCAATTAACGAATTTTTGATTGTATTGCCAGCTAAATTAGCAAAATGATCTCGACCTTTGGCGGTTTTTTACCTAGTGAGGGCGATCATGTCGTATTTTATCTTGATAATTTTAGCTTTGCTGCTCGACGCAATATTCGGCGAACCAAAATGGTTGTGGTCACGTGTGCCTCATCCAGTGCAGATAATGGGCTCGGCCATTTCGGCTCTTGATGTGCGGGCCAATAGTGGCAATGGGCGCAGATTCAAAGGCGCGTTTGGGTTTGTCGCTTTATTGGCGGGGTTCACTTCAATCGGCTACGGAATTGCGGCGTTGCCGGACTTTGACGTGCTTGAGGTGCTGGGGGCCGCGATTTTGATTGGCCACAAATCACTGGTTCAGCATGTGGCGGCTGTCGCCACCGCGCTCGAGCAAGATATTGTGGCCGGCCGAAAGGCAGTTTCGATGATCGTCGGGCGCGAGACCAAAAACATTGATGGACCCGCGGTCACGCGGGCGGCGATTGAAAGCGCCGCAGAGAACTTTTCTGATGGCGTTGTCGCACCAGTTTTCTGGTTTGCCTTGTTCGGGCTTCCGGGAATCGTGGCTTACAAGTTTGTGAATACTGCTGACAGCATGATCGGCCATCGCAACGAAAAATACGAGGAATTTGGGTGGGCGGCGGCCAGACTCGACGATGTGATGAACTACATTCCAGCGCGGATAACAAGCGGCCTCATCATATTTGCGACGGCCTCAAAGGCTGCGTTGGAGGTCGTTAGGTCCGACTCTGGGCAGCACCGCTCGCCCAATGCCGGTTGGCCCGAATCGGCCATGGCTGGCGCAATGGGGGTCTCGCTCTCCGGCCCGCGTGTCTATGGTGGTGTCCAAACGAAAGACCCCTATGTGAATGCCGCTGGACGAAAAGATTTGGGGCCGGATGACATCCGGCGCTCGGTGCGTATTTTATGGAAAAGCTGGGCGGGATTGCTCGGGCTTCTGTTTGTTATCTGGCTTCTGGTTTAACGGCTGCTGGCCGAGTTTGCGCTTGCAATCAGGCGGGAATCTGAGAAACTTGGCCAGACCCTTTTCCTACCGAGAGATCTGAAATGAACGATATCGTTATTCTTGATGGCGCCCGCACCGCGATTGGCGGCTTTGGCGGCAGTTTATCCGGCGTGCCACCAACCGAGACAGCCGCCCATGTTTCCCGCGCCGCGATGCAGCGCGCCGGGGTCGAGCCGGAACAGATCGGCCATGTGGTATTCGGGCATGTTATCAATACCGAGCCCAGAGACATGTATCTGGGCCGTGTTGCCGCGATTGAAGCGGGTATACCCGACGCGGTGCCCGCCATGAATGTTAACCGTCTTTGTGGCTCCGGTGCGCAGGCAATCGTGTCTGCCGCACAATCTTTGATGCTCGGAGATGCCGATTTTGCATTGGCAGGCGGGGCAGAAGCGATGAGTCGGGCACCCTATATTCTGCCACAGGCCCGCTGGGGCCAGAAGATGGGGGACGTGCAGGCTGTTGATATGCTTTTGGCCGCTCTGAACTGCCCGTTTGGCACCGGTCATATGGGCATCACAGCCGAAAATGTAGCCGAGAAATTCGGGATATCCCGTGATGCACAGGACGCCTTTGCTCTGGAAAGCCAGCAGCGCGCCGCACGCGCGATCGAGGCCGGATACTTCGCCAGCCAAATCGAACCCATCGAGATTAAGGCGCGGCGTCAAACGATTGTTTTTGACACAGACGAGCATCCGAAAACAACCAGCGCCGAAGCACTGGCCGGCCTGCGGCCAGCCTTCCAGAAAGACGGCTCGGTGACGGCGGGGAATGCTTCCGGAATCAATGACGGGGCCGCAGCCATGGTGCTGGCCACCGAGAAAGCGGCTCGGGCCGCGGGGCTAAAGCCCAAGGCCAGGATACTGGGCTATGCCCATGCCGGGGTTGACCCGACCATAATGGGCATTGGCCCGATCCCTGCCGTACGAGCCTTATTGGCGCGCACCGGAATGGATGCGGGTGATTTTGCTGTGATCGAAAGCAACGAGGCCTTTGCCGCCCAAGCCTGCGCTGTTTCGCAAGAGCTGGGGCTGGACCCGGCTCGGGTCAACCCGAATGGCGGTGCCATTGCTCTGGGCCATCCGGTCGGCGCTACTGGCGCGATTATTACCTTGAAAACAATATACGAACTGGAGCGGATTGGTGGAGGGAAAGGTCTGGTCACCATGTGTATTGGCGGCGGACAGGGCATTGCCCTCGCCCTTGAGGTCTAGAGGGTCGAAACCATCTGGCCAAAGCACACGTGCTTTGGCCCAAGCGCAAGATATGATCAAGGCTCTGGAAAGCGGCTGCAAAAAAACCCGCGGACGCATCACTTCGCTTGTCAATCATTGAACTAGCGAGTTCATTGCCCTGCCGGTGCTAATGCTTGTTGGCAAACGGCGCTTCGTCTCCCCAGAGCGCAGCCACGCGGGCATCGCGACCGCAGCCCGTGCGGTAATAGTTATAGCGGCGCTCGTTCTTCTGATGATAATTCTGGTGATAGTTTTCGGCGTCCCAAAAATCACTGGCGGGGAAAACCTCGGTGACGATGGGTGCGCCAAGTCGCCCGTTCAACGCGGCTTTGGAGGCGCGTGCGGCTTGGGCCTGCGCTTCATCAAGCGCAAAAATGCCGGTAAGGTAGCTGTGCCCGCGGTCACAAAACTGCCCGCCGGCATCTGTGGGGTCTACTGTCCGCCAGAATACATAAAGCAGTTGGTCGTAGGAGACGATATCGGCATCAAAAGTGATGCGGACCGCTTCGCGGTGCTGCCCGTGGTTCCGGTAGGTTGCATTTTGCAAGGTTCCGCCGGTGTAGCCGGAAACCGTTTCAACCACACCTTCGACCTTGTCGAAATCGGATTCAACGCACCAAAAGCAGCCCCCGGCAAAAATTGCGGTTTGAAGGTCTTCAGCCTGCGCTGAAAAGCTGCTGGTGAGCAGCGCAAAAATAACTGTCAGGAATCGCATTCTAATTTTCCTCTAAAACTGATATGGCGGCAAGATGCTGGTATCGCCAGTCACATGCAAACAACAATCCGGTGATGAAATGTTTCAGCGGACCAAAATCAGGAGCTCTCAATGCCCGGACTATTACCAAACGTGGACCCGGACGGTTTGCAGGAATTTTCAGTGGTGTTTACCGATCGGTCACTCAACCACATGTCTGCCAGTTTTCAGAAGGTGATGCGCGATATCTCGGATACCCTCAAGGGAGTCTATAACGCCGAGGCTGTCGTGGTGGTGCCGGGTGGTGGAACATTTGGTATGGAGGCCGTGGCGCGGCAGTTTGCAACGGACCAAAAGGCGCTGGTGATCCGCAATGGCTGGTTCTCCTACCGCTGGACACAAATTTTTGATGCCGGGAAAATCCCCTCCGAACACACGGTGCTCAA
>DFBP01000129.1:5642-7050 GCA_002366685.1 Rhodobacterales bacterium UBA3077
TTGCCGGAAGGTTACATCAAGGCATTGGCCGATGCCGCACACGAGGTTGGCGGGTTGATGGTGCTGGACTGCATCGCCTCCGGCACGATCTGGGTGGATATGAAAGCCACCGGCGTTGATATCCTGATTTCCGCCCCGCAAAAGGGCTGGAGTAGCTCACCGGCAGCGGCGCTGGTTATGCTTTCTGAGGCCGCAGTGGCGCGGATGGAGGAAACCACTTCTTCCAGCTTTGCCGCGAACTTGAAAACGTGGTTCAATATCATGCAGGCCTACGAAAATGGCGGTCATGCTTACCACGCGACCTTACCAACCGATGCCCTCAAAGCCTTCCGCGACGCGATGAAGGAAACCGAAGCTTTGGGGTGGGAAAACATCGCAAAAGCGCAACAGGAATTGGGCGATCGCGTTCGGGCGGTGCTCAACACCCGTGGAATCGCTTCGGTCGCCGCGCCGGGGTTTGAAGCGCCGGGTGTGGTTGTGAGCTACACCAATGATCCGGATATCAAAACCGGCAAAAAGTTTGCGGCTTTGGGAATGCAGATCGCAGCCGGTGTGCCTTTGCAATGTGACGAACCGGAAGGGTTTTCAACCTTCCGCCTTGGCCTGTTTGGGCTGGACAAGCTCGCGGATATCGATGGAACCGTTGCGCGGCTGGAAACGGCACTGGATCAGGTGCTCTAGGACTTGTTATCCTTGTTGATTGTCGGCGACGCTAAGCCTCATTATTTTTGACAGATTGTGAAAATCAATTTCACGGGAGTCGAGCGAGATGGCCACGAGTCAGCGCCGCCGAACAGTGGGGATGTATTCGGTTTCGCGCTTGTGATCTTCGTCAGACTCGATGGTTCTCGGGTCATTGGAGCTGTATTTGTAGGTTTTTTCACTGGCCGTACCGGATGAAGATGTGATCCGCGCCGCTTTGCGGCGGGTGGCTCTGGCAACGAATATCATGATCACAATGAGGACAAAGCCAACGGTCAGAAATATAAAGCCAAAACCCCAAAGTTCCAGCCAGTTGTTCATCCTCAAACTGGTCGGGTTACGGGTGTCGTAAAGGACTTCAACCTGGGTTCCCCGCGGAAAATTGTAGGAAGAAGAAGACAAAAAGGTTTGCCCCACGCGTTTTTCACCGGCAAAATCCACATAGGCAATGGTCGGTTTATAGGTGGTCGAACCGTCGTTGTAAGACGCCTCGACATCCACAACCGTACCGGCAGCGATGAGCGCGTGATTATTGAAATCGTAGCTAAAATAGGTAAGGCCTCCGCCAACCAGAGAAAAGGAAAATGCCATAAATGCCAGGATATAAACGGCAACGCGTGATGGTTTTTTCTTGGGTTTTGCCAAAGTCGGCCTCGATTTAGTTGAGTCAAGTTATGCTAGCTCAATAAAAGGCCGGCAAAAAGGG
>DFBP01000172.1:0-2513 GCA_002366685.1 Rhodobacterales bacterium UBA3077
GGCCGTCAACTTGACGATGCCCGCCCTTGTACTGATGTTGGCTTGAAAGGGATCGTTGAACCTATTGTTTTACCGCTTCGATATCCATGACAATATCGATGTTGGGACCTAGGCCAAAATCAACCAATTTGTTGATCCCAAAGTCCACGCCATTGATGCTGGTTGTCGCTGAGAAGCCCGTTTTTATAGTCGCTGCGTCCCATGGTAGCGGGAATTCTGCCCCCCAAACCACATCGAGAACAACGCTTTTGGTCGTGCCGACAAGGGTCATGTCGCCTGTTATCAGCGCGGTCCGGTCGCCGGTTTGCTCAATGCTGGTAGACGTAAATTCTATTGTCGGGAACTCCTCAACATTTAGTAAATCGGGGCTTCGAATATGTTCATCGCGGGCTTCAAGGTTGGTATCAATACTTTCGGCCTGAATAACCACATTTACAGAGCTGTTTGTCACGTCATCGTGGTCAAATACGATGCCGCCGCTTATAGCCCGAAACTGGCCACGGGCATTGGACCAACCCGCGTGCGAAATCGCAAACTGAATCCAGGCATGTTGCTCGTCGATAGCGTATGAATCGGCGGCATAAACCGCAGTTGTCATCGGCGATAGAAGCAGGGCAGCCGCCATGCTAAGGGCTTTGAATTTGGTCATATAAATCTCCATTCATTTTAGGTTATAGTGGTTAGTGTGAATACGCCCACGCGAATGCGATAGCACATAACGCAGGAACGAGAGAGACACCGCCCATCAAAAAAGGTGTCCACCAATTTTTGCCACCAACGAAGCGAGCGGTGATAAAGGGTGTAAGGTAGACCGAGCAAACCAGAACAAAGGCAACGGCGCTCAGTTTGTTTGCAAAGATGGCGATAGAAAGTAAAATTGTTGAGGTCGCAACCATTAGCAGCCAGTTTAGTCCTGCAATATTTGCAAGCGTGGCCGAACGGCCCAGAAAATAAATGGCCACATAGCTCACGGCCAAGAACCCGCCAAACAGAGCGGCAAAAGAGCCGAGCATTTGTGCCAACCCGATATAACCACCAAGAATAGACACCAAAGACCCCGAAATCGCCAAGGTAATAAAGGCACTCGGCCACAGGAATACCTGCCGGCGGTTCTCTTGTGGAGTTGCGCTCAGAATGCCTGCGCCAATAACGGGAAGCAGGCCAAGAAATATCTCAAGCTGGTATGGGTCAGCGCTAATTTTCCGCTGGCCGATCCAAAATAGCGCTGCAAGCAATAATCCGATGGTGAGCAGCACTTGCGGTGTCGTATTTATTTTTTGCGAGGCCGATGCAGCCACCCCGAGTACGATGAATATGTAAAATATTTTGTGTTTGGAGGACACCGGAGGCAGAGGCGGCAAGCCTTCTAGGAAGTAGTAAATGAAGAGTATTGCAGCCAAAGTTGCAAGCGTTAAGAGCGCAACCCGCGCAGGCGTAAAAAATGCGATACCTGCTAACACGCAGCCGAGCAAAAGGGGAAGAATTACTGTGAAAAGCAGCAAAGAGCCGGCCATTATTCAGTCCTGTTAGTATACGCTTGAAGGATAAATAGGTGCGCGATGCGGCTGGCGTAAATAGCGAATGCAATTACTATCTATCAATGATATGTTGATAATCATGGATAGTATCTCAAATTTAAGGACATTCGTAGCTGTTGCAGAAGAAGGCTCTTTTGCCGCTGCGGCTCGTAGGCTTGGGGTGACACCCCAACTTGTCAGCAAATATATTATGGCGCTCGAGGCCGATCTGGGTGTTTCGCTCCTCAACCGCACGACCCGAAAAGTGAATAAAACCGAAATTGGACTGGCCTATTATTCACGATGCGTGGCTTTGTTGGAAGAATTCGATGATATGCGTGATTTTGTTCGCAATGAACATGCCCACCCGGGTGGCGTGTTGAATGTGTCCCTGCCGGTGACCTTTGGCGAGATATATTTTGCAGATGCGCTGTCAGCGTTGTCTGCGACCTATCCCGACATTAAATTCCGAGCTCAATTTACTGATACTTTTGTTGATCTGATGGCAGAAAAAGTTGACGTAGCGATCAGGATTGGAAACCTGAAAAGCTCTGTCCTTATCGCCCGCAAGATCGCGACGACCAAGCTCATTGTATGCGCGTCACCGGACTACTTGGCGCGAGAGGGGCTCCCTATTGTGCCGAATGACCTGTCGGAACATGAGTGCATATTGGATACCAATTCCCAGCAACCAGATCAGTGGAAATTCACTCGAGATGATGTTCCATTTAGCGTTTCAGTTTCTGGAAAGTTCACCGTCAATTCTGCAACGGCAGCAATCGGATTGGGCATAAACGGTGTAGGTGTTCTGATATGCCCTGACATATTTGTGCAGGATGAGTTGGCGTCAGGCGCACTCGTTCAAATTGAACTGGGGAGTGAATCAGAAGATACAGGTATATATGCCGTTTTTCATAATGCGCGTAAGCCGGCAGCAAAAATACGCGCTTTTGTCGATTTTATGAAAGCGCACCTTGCGTCGAAACTTGCGCCCAT
>DFBP01000172.1:2599-2771 GCA_002366685.1 Rhodobacterales bacterium UBA3077
AACAGCGAGGGTGAGATGATTCTGGACGTGCGTGGGCTAACCAAAAAATTCGGTACTAATACAGCAGTGGACGATGCTTCTTTTGCGCTGGAAAAGCCATTTTCCACCCAACCCGCACTTTTCGTAACCAGCGCCGATCTTGAGCACGCAAGCCTGCAAGGGCTGGACGGGG
>DFBP01000178.1:0-7868 GCA_002366685.1 Rhodobacterales bacterium UBA3077
CACCTGCGTCGGGTGAAGCTGGCGTTTGGCTGCTATCTCCTGAACTGTCTTGTCTCCGCGCAGCGCCTCAAGCGCCACAGCAGCTTTAAACTTGTCTGAAAAGTTCCGTCGTTTCGTCATTCTCGTATCCATTCGTTCGTGTTGGATACATCTTAGCACATTGTCCAAATTTACCGGACCACTTCAGTTGACCGGGTAGAGAATAGCACAACGCCGATTGCAGGCGGGGCATAGGAACCACGCCCTAGAGCCACCCAGATTGCACGCTGTCCGCTCTATAGCCACATGCATGCCGGACACCAGCACAAAGCCCTTCGCACCCGCAGGTAGGCTTCTGACGTGGGTTTGGCGCTGAGCTTCACAAATCATTTGGCTAAACTCAGCTTTTCTTGCTGCAGTTCAAATATTCGCCGGGATATCGGTGACCAAGTTGTTAGGTCCATCAAAGCTCTGTCGGTGTCATAAGTTCCTTGGCCAATACGGTACCCATCCGCCTTGATGTCACTTCAACCGACAGCACCAGAAAACTGGGTCAGAACAAACCGGACAAAGCCCGCCTAAATGCTACGGATAGTCTGGAGGCTTCGACGATCGGGCTGGATACATCCGATCTGGCACAAATGATGCGCCAGGCTTCAGACTAATTAGTAGTCTTCCAAGGCATCAAAATCGATCTTTTCAAGATGGGCAATAATGTCGTCCTCTGACGCGGAACCCGAGGCTTGCAACAGCACCCCGCCGATCAATCCCTGGATTTCACCATCTGAAGACACGAACTTTTCACGGCCAACGCGGACAATTTTGCCCATCATCGCCATGGTCGCGGCATTGCCCAGCATCATGCCCATCGAGGCCACAAGGCTGTTGTCTGCAATAATCGAAATCTCGAACGAATCTGATCCGTTGGAATATGTCGCCATGGCCATCACGCCGCCACCAAACATCACCATCGCCGCGTTATCGCTGCCGTCCCCCAATTCCCGGGTCCAACCATCCAGCGGTTCTGGCAAGAATTGCATAAAATCTGCGCCTTGCATCTCTTGCAACAACTGCGTTGCATAGGCCAGTTCATCTTTTGCATCGTTAATATCGCCCGCTTCGTAAGCTTCAAGAACCAAGGCTAGTGTGTCAGTAAATTCATCAGCCAAAACAGGTGTAACAACAAGACTTGCTGCGAGGCTGGCTGCTAGAAAAAATCGCATGATACCCTCCATTAATCAAAAATACACTGAAAGTGTACGCGCGCGGACACGAGACAGACAAGAAATTAATGCTTTACAACAATTGAACTGTAGTACTCCCCTAATTGGAAATAGCTATTCAATTGAAAAAATTAGCCTACCGTAGAGTTTTCCGTTTTTGGCGAGTCACTTCACAGATCGGCAGTCTCTGGCGACATCTCAAGCCAGTGATGCTCACATCCCCAAGCTTCTAAATATGCCGCTCGAATCCGGTCTCTAAACGCTTCCATCAATTCAGTTGGTTTAATATGTAGCTCTTTCCCAGAACCAAGTGGCCCGTCAGGAATGGAAAATTGTATCGGCCCAACATCAACAAATTCTTCCGTTTTCCCCTTGCTATTTGTTCGCACTCTATCGACGTACTCTTGAATGATGCAAGCGAACGGAGGCTTTGCCCCATATCCGGCTTTTTCTAGCCTTTCTATTCTGCGCTTTACAGTCATCATTTAGCCTCCAGTTTCATAATCCGCGCTTCAAATTCCGTCAGTTCTAGAGTTCTTCGAAAACTTTCAATAAGCCCCATTATGCTTGCGGCCTCTAATGGAGTAAGGTCACCCTCGGATACTGCAATTAGTATTGCCCGAGCCGCCTCAGAAGCCTCTTCGGCATTATTAATGTGAGGTAGATTGAACAACACAGGTGTGTCCTTGCGAGCTGGGCATACACGTTCAAGGCAAAGCCTTAGCGCCGCTGTGTCGCCCTCCAGCGCCATATCGATGGCTTTTTGCGTCAGTTGCCCTGTAGCCTCGTCCAAGAGTCCCTGAACTGCCTGCGTGGCCTTGTGGCGACTACCACTAGGCTTACCGGGATTTCCTTTTGCAAAAGTTCCATCCGTATTGCGTCCGCTATTTCGGTTAGTCATTGCTCTGAGCTCCTTCGCTTAGTGTGCCATCTCTGGCTTGGGTGATTTGTCCAGATGCTATGAGTTTGTCCAAAAGTTGATAGGTAACTGTTGCTCCAATTCCTGCCGTTGTCGCAACCGCGCCGTAGCGGAGGTTTTATGGAACTGAGGCGCTGCTACAATGGCTACACTTGCTACAAGTGGTTTGGATTTAGTGCGATTTGTAGCAGTTGTAGCTATTGTAGCGGTGGTACAGTGTTCTGAAGTGAATTTTACAGCCACATCGATACTGGCCAAGGTGCGTAGCACATCAGTCCACATGATCCACTCCTTTCATGATGCGCCACGCCACTTTCCGAGCGGACCCACGCACCACCGTTCCGGGGTCGAGCGCCACTAGCCATCCATGGTTTTCAAGAAGCTTCAATGCCGCTCGTGCCTTTGGACTTTCGCGCAAAGCTCCTGGTCCATATTGCACCACGTCACGCACAGCTATTTCCATGTGCGGCCAGTTGTTCAAAAGCCACTTTCGCAGCTTCTCAGCCAACTCGATTTCCTTCGATATGGCCGCCGCGCTCGCAAGACGCGAAGCTTCGGAAAGGTAAAATCGCGACAGAGTAATTGCATCTGTCATGGTGGAGCCGCTCACTTCGTTGGCGTCCAAATTGTCCCAGAGTGTGAGTACGCCAGAGATACGTGCGGCTTGCTCCGCCGCTTTGGATGCGGCACCTGTGATATGGGCAAAGTCGCCACCAAGGGCTTGTGCTAATTCGACAGTGTCCGAGAAGCCCACAAGAAGAGCTCGAGCGTCTTTTGAAAGCCCAAGAACGCGAGGCTTCAAGGTGCGCCCGTCATCCCAAGTGGGCATTTCACGTTCGAGTATAGACTTCAGTCGTCTCGAAAAGGCCTCTAGCGCCTTGTCATCCCGTACCACCTTCGCGGAAAACCGCGTGCCAATCGTCGAGCTGGGTTCGCAGATCAGGCAACGGGGTAGGAATCCAAGCCCACCGGCCAACGCGTCGGATAGGAAATCATGCGCCACAATAGGTTGCGCCATCAGATGCAGCGCTGGTCGCCGACCACGTAAAGTGTAGACTCCATCGCCCGCCCGCGTTCTTTTGATTTCTGAACCATCCCAAAGGCTGTTCAAGCCGCCTAGTGTTTTCATTCGGTTGTCGGCATTCATGCCGTGCCCGCCAAGGAATTGTGCGGCTTCATCCGAGAACAAACCGAGTGACGGTTGCCCTTCCTGAAACGCGCGGAACAATCCTTCCAATGTTGGCTCGCTTGCGGTTCGATCAGGCAAAACTGGCCCTTCAGGTTCATCGCCCAGCGCCGCCATGTCGACTTCAGCTTCGGTGCGATTCTTCTGCTTCTTGCTTCCTGCTTCACGCAGAATGCTTTTTCTCTGTGCGTCATAAAGGTCAGCTGCTTTTCGCCAAGCCTTGAATGCATCTGCATAAACTTCAGACTGCTCCCGCTCGTATTCGCGCAACTCGGTCAGGACCGGCCTATCGCAGGATGACTTGCGCTCCCCTGATTGCGCCACCGTCACCAGAAAAAGCGATACGGGGCGAGCACCTCCCAAAGTCTCCACATCGGCAAAGCCTTGTACCGCTAGTGAAGCGGCAGCTATCGCGGACGCTGCTGGAATTGCTACTGGAGCTTGCGTCATACCCTGTACGGCTTCTACCGCAGCTTGAAGCGGCCCAAGAGCGGAAATCGGATAGTTTTCACCGGGAGTGATTTCACGTAGAAGAGGTTGTGGTCCTTCGGATACAAAGTGAACCGGTTGAGGAATATTCATGCGTTTCCACCTATATTCGTGAGAATATCGTTCCAATCAAAGCCGTCAGGGGCAGGTAATAGAGACACTTGCCAACCGCTGGTCTGCGCACGTTCGGCCAGAGCATGCGCAGCAGCTCGGCCTGGTGTGTCACCATCGCTTGCAATGACGAGTTTGTGAGGTTTAGGTGGTAGGGCTAGCCCTCTAATTCCGCTGGTGGAAAGCGCCGCCCAAACCGTTGCACGTTCGCTTAGTAGGCCGGACAACAAGGATAAGCCCGTTTCAATGCCTTCACACACAACAAGCGGCCCATCGCCCTTTGACAGGCGCACAGCGCCCCCAGCGCACGGCCCCAGCATCATTTTTGCCGACTTAGCTAACCTGTTGCCTCTTTTATCGAGAAAAGTTCTATGAACGCCCGAAGTTAGTTCGATTTTCCCAATCATCGCCATGCACCGGCTTTCACTGGGAGCGTGATAAAGGTCAGGAACAAAACGCAAAGTACCCGGCAAATCACAGGTAATTCCGCGCCCCCGCAAATATTGTTCGGCCTTCGTGTCTTTAATTGGGTTGGCACGGCTCCAAAGATTGCGGGCAGATTTCAGCTTGAATGCTGAATATTCAGCTTGTTTGGCTTCTCGTTCGCGTTGGGCTTCAAAATCAATCTGCGCATCGCCAAAGGGTAGGTTCACGGCATTGGCAACATCCTCGAAGCTGCATCCATGCTTAAAGCAATGCAGTAGTAACTTGCCATTAGCGTCGCCAATTGAAAGTGCGTTCTGGCCTTTCCGGCGAGAGCTTTGACATACGGGGCATGCTGCACTGCCAGAACCATTTCGCCAAGAACCACCGAGTTGATGAGTGAGTTCACGAGCTTCCATTATGCAACCCCCGCAAATATTGCGGCGGCGTCTGCGATGGCCGGCTCCCGCATTAAGGAATCCAGCGTCCAGCGCATGCGGCCTTTGATTGTGATTGTGATTGTGAAAGGTGTTTCACCCTCGTTTATGATTTTGAATGTAGCGTGTTTCATTCTTAGGCCTCATTGATTTTTACAAGATTGGACGCGCTGAAAAAAGTGCGGCCAATATCGGGGAGCTCTTAGCCGGTGCCGACGTCATGTCTTGATTTCTGAGGGGGCTTGCCTTTATCAAAGAGGATACCACACCACCTTTGATAGAATATGCAAAAAACCCCTACTCCTTGCGGACGGGGGGGGCTTCATGCGGCATTTCCCGTATCTACGCGCTGGGCTTCCATCCATGCCAGAACGTCGGAACCTCTGTATAGAATTTTGCGGCCAGCCTTGATCCAGCTCGGGCCGGATTTCTCGCAACGCCACCGCGCCAGCGTAGGAACCGCCCCGATAATGCGCATAGCATCATCGTGTGGCGTGTAGAGTGTTTCGGGATTGATATTTAGATTTCTCATGGTGTGTCACCCTGTTTTAATTTTGGAAGGTGACACCCAATATTCACAAGTATTTAACAATAGCACCATGTTATACTTTAGCACCATGTTATACTTTATTTTCCCTATTTGGGAAAAACTATCGGAAGTAACTGTCAAAACGCCCAAGCTGCCATAGTTTCCTAATATATTTCCGTAAGCTTTCTTCTGAAAGCCCAGCTAGAGCATCATACATATCTTTGTCGCATTGGTATTCTTCATGTGAAATTTCGTCTCGAGAGAATTTTAACCACAGTATTTTATTAATTTGGTCGGTATTGGACACGAAGCTACTTACAATTTTTGAAGCCCGACTATCGTTTCTTACAAGAGCGGGTTCCACGCGGTAGACTTTTTCGCTCAATAGCTTTAATAACGCAGCTTCTATTCTCTCGAATTTATATTGTTTGGATTCAATTTTTTCGCTTTGCTCTGCTAATGGTTTCCTTTCCATTTCACACATACTCATACTGATAACCTCACTACTTTACCGTCCACCTTTGCCACAAACCCCGCCCAGCGCTGCATGAGCCCCACTCGGCGCTCTAACAGGTCAGAACGGGCGTAAGCCTGCTCTACGGCATTGCCGACGCTATGAGCCAAACAAGCCTCCGCCACTTCGCGGTGGGCGTTGGTCACGTCGCTCGCCCAATCTCTGAATGTGGAGCGGAAACCGTGAACCGTAGCGTCTTTGATTTCCATGCGCCTTAGAAGCATTTCCATCGCCATGTTGGATAATGGCCTATGTCGTTTCTGCCCTTCAAAGATATATTTGCTTTCCATCGCCCGAAGCGGTTCAAGTATCGACAAGGCTTCGTCAGTCAAAGGAACGCGGTGTTCCTTGTTGGCTTTCATGCGGCTTGCTGGAATTGTCCAAAGGTCGCCCTCAATCTCATCCCAAGTCGCGCCCAGAACCTCGCCGGTTCGCGCTCCGGTCAGAATAAGAAACCGCAAGGCCTGCGCCGCCATAGCATCGCGGGATTTGAGAAGTTGGTAAAACTCCGGCAGATCGCGCCAAGCCATTGCCGCATGGTGCTTTTGCGATTTTGCCACCTTCGGCAAAATATCAGCATCCTTGATTGTAAGAACGGGATTTTCACCTGCGCGAAAACCCTTGGCCTTTGCCACGTCCAGAACCGCCTTTAGGCGCTGGCTTACCCGCTTTGCTGTCTCCGGCTTAGCGGTCCAGATAGGCGTAAGCACCGCAAGTATGTCTGGGCTGGCAATAGCGTCCACTTCCATTTTACCGATGAACGGAAACGCGTAGTCCCGCAAAGTGTTAATCCACTGTTGCGCGTGTTTTGGGTTTTTCCATGTGGGTAGGCGCTGGGCATGAACCTCAAGCGCCAATGTCTCGAATGTGGGGATTGCCTTGCGGTTAGTTGCAAAGGGATCGCCGCCATTGCGGGCCACCTTGCGGATCTGCTGCGCCTTTTCTCTCGCGTCCTGCAAAGGGGTGTAGGATAGCCCCCAAGACCAATATCGCGCCGCCTACCTTTGGCGACGGTTCGCAACACCCAACTTTTTGCGCCCTTTGGCGATATGTTCAAGTAGAGTCCCGAACCGTCGGCATAGCGTCCCGGCTTCGATTCCAGTTCAAT
Organism: Rhodobacterales bacterium UBA3077; assembly: GCA_002366685.1. GTDB lineage: Bacteria > Pseudomonadota > Alphaproteobacteria > Rhodobacterales > Rhodobacteraceae > UBA3077. The sequence continues at coordinate 6,919 of DFBP01000178.1, forward strand.
CTGCCGCTTTGTTAGCTTGCCGACAATATGCGCCATAATGGAAACACCCAATGTTATTTCCCACACTATTTACCACATAGCGATTGATATCAAGAAGTATTGTTAGAAACGATCCAATACGAAAAAAGGCCTTAAGTCCAATAAAATAAGCACTTATTGCTACCTTCTGGCATCTACGGATGTTGGGAAATATGGGTGTCTGGCGGAGAGACAGGGATTCGAACCCTGGGAACNNCCCGTTCGACCACTCCGGCACCTCTCCGCGAGGTGAAACAGGTCGTTTCAGTGGCGCGATAAGTAAGGCGGGTTTGGGCAGGGTGCAAGGGGTAAAATGCACTATATAGAACAGGGCTAGTTATATGGCCTTTGTTGTTGACATATTCCCGCAACTAAAGGATAACGCGCGCTTGTTGCAGGAGAGATTCCTGTGGCTTGTTTATGCAATTGTCCCAAGCGGGGCACGCAGTCCGAGGTGCAGGTGATCTGCAAAACACCGCGCAAGCGGGACCACACGACGCGATGAATAAAGGAATGCGCGTATGTTCGCGGTTATAAAAACTGGTGGCAAGCAGTATAAAGTTGCTAAAGGTGAAGTATTCAAAGTTGAAAAACTGGCAGCCGACGCTGGCGAGACAGTTCAGTTCAACGAAGTTCTGATGGTTGGTGGCGACGCTGTTACTGTGGGCTCGCCAATGGTTGCAGGCGCTGGTGTTCAGGCTGAAGTTCTGGACCAGATGAAAGGCCCGAAGACAATTCACTTTGTGAAACGTCGTCGTAAGCACTCGTCCCAGCGCAAAAAAGGTCACCGTCAGCAATTGACAGTAATCAAAATCACCGAGATTTTGGCTTCGGGTGCTGACAAATCCGGCATCAAAGCCGCAATCGGCGCCGGTTCGGTTGGCGCGGCTGTTGCTGCGGTTGCAAAACCTGCAGCCAAAGCTGCCGCAAAA